>JACQGN010000018.1 GCA_016199545.1 Betaproteobacteria bacterium
ACGCGTGCGATTTCGAGCCGGCCGAAGAACTGGAACAGCGCCGGCAGGGTCTGGCCGAGGGCAATCCCGGTCACGATGCACAGGAACACCCAGACGGTCAGGTAGCGCTCGAAGACGCTCATCTGCAACCGGGCCGGCTGGGCAGGCGCGGTGTCGGCGCGTGTACTCATGCAGAAACTTTGGCGGCGCTGCGCCTTTTCGGCAGGGCGACCACTGCCGTCTTCGGCAGGCATTGCCCGCCCTGGCAGCAATTCTCGGTGAGGTAGGCGAGCAGATCGTCCATCGCGGCGAAATCCGCAGCGTAGTAGATGAAGCGGCTTTCCTGCCGTCCGCGGATCAACCCCACGCGGCTCAGGTGAGCGAGATGAAATGACAGCGTCGGCGCCGGGATGGCCAGCTTTTCCCCGATCGCGCCCGCGCTCACGCCTGGTGGCCCGGCTTGCACCAGCAGGCGGAAAATTTCGAGACGCGTTTCCTGTCCCAGTGCGGCGAGGCGTTCGGCGGCGGTTTTAATTTCCACGTTTCCAGTATTATAGAAATAACAGGCGATGTCAAGGCTTGGCCGATGCCCCGGAATTTGGCGACTGCGTGATGTGGGCCGTTTCCTGGGTACGCCCGCGGGCCTCAGTCCTTCTTATCCGAGGCCTCGTACGCCCGCATTCCTCCCGCGATTGATACGGCGTTCCGGTACCCCATCCTGACCAGGGTGTCCGTCGCCAGCGCGCCGCGGTTGCCCCCCGCGCAATAGCACACGACTTGCGCATTCTTGTCGGGAACGACTTCGCCGACGCGCATCTCGAGCGTGCCGCGGCTGACGTTGACCGCGCCCGGAATATGCCCGCCGGCAAATTCCTCCTTGTCTCTCACGTCGATCACCACCGCGCCACCCTTTACCAGCGCCCTGACGTCCTCAGGCGAAAGCTCCTTGATCCTCTTCCTTACCTCACCGACGAGCGCCAGGAATTCAGGCGGATGCTCCATGTATGTCTCCTCTTGATTGGTTGCTGACTGATGAATAACCTTGCTGCTCTATTCTTCCAGGACTTCGCTGACCAACTCCCCGATTTTCTGTCTGGCCTCGGCCAGCGCGCGCCGTCCCTTCGCCGTGGCACTGTAGTACTTGCGCATCTTTCCATTGACCACTTCGGTCCGCGATCGAACGAGCCCGGCGCTTTCCAGGCCATGAAGTATCGGGTAAAGCGTTCCCGGGCTGAGTTTGTATCCGTGGCGCCGGAGTTCCTCGATCATTTCCAGCCCGAAGATCGGCGCCTTGGCGGCATGATGCAGAAGGTGCACGCGCATGAACGCGACGAATACATCCCTGATTATCGTATTGTCCATCGTTATCGTGATACGATACAATCAATCCTTGAACGAGGCAAGCTCGGGCGCTCGCGGCGTGGTTCGTAACAACCCGCGCGTTTCCGAAGGTATCGATTGTAGAGAGTTGCTACCCGATTCAACAGGGGAGCCCGTAATGCCGCAGTCTGAAATGCCGTCACCAGCCAGCGCGAACAAGCGGGAGTCGGCGCTCACCGTATTCAAGGTATTCCTGAAGCTTGGGTTTACCTCGTTTGGCGGGCCTATTGCTCATCTGGGCTACTTCCGCGAGGAGTTCGTCAACCGGCGCAAGTGGATCACGGACCAGGCCTACGCGGATCTCGTCGCGTTGTGCCAATTTACGCCGGGGCCCGCAAGCAGCAAGGTCGGCATCGGGATCGGCCTCACGCAGGCCGGGCTGCCAGGCGCGCTCGCCGCATGGCTCGCCTTTACGGCTCCTTCCGCGCTGGCCCTCATACTGTTCGGACTCGGCATCATCGCCCTGGGCAACCGCATTGATCTCGGCTGGCTGCACGGCCTCCTGGTCGTTGCAGTGCCGGTGGTGGCGCAGGCGGTCTGGGGCATGGCCCGCAACCTGACGCCCGATGCACCGCGCGTCACGCTGGCCGCACTGGCCGCGATCGTCGTCATGATCTGGCCCACGCCGTTGGGCTTTATCGGTGCCATCGTCGCGGGTGGCCTTGCGGGCTGGCTGCTGCTCAAGGCGAAAGTGGACGGTGAACACGTCGCGATCGGCGCGAACGTCAGCCGCACAGCAGGCATCACGGCGCTGGCTTTGTTTTTCGGGCTGCTGGTCGCCTTGCCTGCTCTCCGGGTGGCATTGCCTTCCTCGCAGACGCTTGCACTGCTTGACAGTTTTTACCGTTCCGGATCGCTGGTTTTCGGCGGCGGGAACGTCGTGCTGCCGCTGCTGCAGGCCGAGGTGGGACCTCCAGGGTGGGTATCCAATGAAGTCTTTTTCGCTGGCTACGGCGCGGCGCAGGCGGTCCCCGGCCCGCTGTTCACCTTGGCGGCCTATCTCGGGACCGTCTCGACCGTGCCACCCAACGGCTGGACTGGCGCCCTCATTTGTCTGGTGGGCATCTTCGCATCCTCGTTCCTGCTGGTGATCGGGCCGCTGCCGTTCTGGGATGCTCTGCGGCGTTTTCGCCCCATGCGTTCGGCACTGGTCGGAGTCAATGCGGCGGTCGTGGGCATGCTTCTCGCCTTTCTATATGACCCGGTGTGGACGAACGCGATCCGCTCCACCGCCGATTTCGGGCTCGCGCTTGCCGGTTTCGTGCTGCTCATGTTCTGGAAGGTACCGCCGTGGCTCGTGGTCGTGCTGACAGCCGCAGGGGGCGCTGTCGTCAAGGCCGTCTCTTAGGGAGACTTTGTGCCTGACGGCGCGCTGGATTCCGCTACATGAGCTACTTGCTCATATGCTCGGTCGCACTGATCGCGTCGGGGCTGACGTTCTTCTCCGGCTTCGGCCTGGGAACGCTGTTGCTCCCCGCGTTCGCCGTGTTTTTTGCCGTAGAAAGAGCCGTCGCGCTGACGGCCATCGTTCACTTCCTGAATGGGCTGTTCAAGCTGTTCCTCCTGTGGCGACACATCGACCGTGCCGTCGTCGTGCGGTTCGGGGCGCTGGCGATCGTGGGCGCGCTGGCAGGCGCGTGGAGTCTGCTGTGGCTTTCGGAGGCGCGGCCCTTGCTGAGCTATTCGCTCTTCGGCCGAAGCATGGAAATCCTGCCCGTCAAGCTGATCGTGGGGCTGTTGCTGCTTGTTTTCGCCTGCGCCGAACTCCTGCCGTTCTTCCGCAATCTGTCGTTTTCGGCGCGGTATTTTCCCGTTGGCGGTTTGCTCAGCGGTTTTTTTGGAGGACTGGCCGGCATGCAGGGCGCCCTCAGGGCGGCGTTCCTCATCAAGGCGGGGCTGTCGAAGGAGGGCTACGTGGCGACCGGGGCCGCCATCGCGTTCCTGATCGACGTATCGCGGCTAAGCGTCTACTCACGCCTGATCGTGGACCACGGGGCGGAGTTCGACTATGGACTGTTGACGGCAGCAGTCATTGCAGCCTTTGCAGGAGCGTCCCTGGGAAACCGCTATCTTCCCAAGGCCACCATGAGAGGAATCCAGGGCGTCGTGGCTGCGCTACTGTTCGTCGTAGCCGTGGGCTTGATCTCCGGTCTGCTGTAGTTCCCGTGTTGCAGGGCATTCGCGACCAGTCGCCTGGCGCACGCCGCAAGCGGCGCGAGCACTTCCATTGCACTACAGCTTCTTTACGATGAGCTTGGTGGTCAGGTCGTCAGCCATCGGACGCACCTGGAAGCCGAGCGCCCGCGCGAAGCGCAGCATGGTGGTGTTGCTGGTGAGCACGAGACCTTCCATCTGTTCGAGCCCGCGTTCGCGCGCGACCCGGATCAGCGCCTCCATGAGCAGCCCGGCGATGCCGGTCTTGTGCCAGTCATCCGCGATCATGATGCCGAGGTCGCAGTTCCTGCTGTGCGGGATATGGCGAACTCATCGCAAGAATCTTCCCTCACCCTGAATCCCTCTCCCGGTGGGAGTGGGACGCCTCCCTTCTACCTCCGGGAGAAGGGTTGGGGATGAGGGAAAACATACGCGGAAACAATCTACTCACGATGGGCTCACACTATTCGCGACGTTCGCTTGCTCCCTCAGCGCGCGGCGTGAGACCTTGCCGATCGGCGTTTTGGGAAGCGCATCGCGAAACTCGATGCGCCGCGGCAGTTTGTAGCCGGTGAGGTGCCGCGCGCAGTGCTCGAGCAGCGCCGTGGCGGTGAGCGCGGCATCCTTGCGCACCACGAAAAGCGCTGCCAGTTCGCCGCTGTGCGCGTCGGGGAGGCCGACCGCACCCGCTTCCTTCACGCCCGGGTGCAGCATTGCGACATCCTCGATTTCCGTGGGATAGGCCTTGAAGCCCGAGACCACGATCACGTCCTTGGTGCGCTCCCTGAATTCGACGAATCCGCGCGGGTCCATCCAGCCGACGTCGCCGGTTCGCAGCCAGCCGCCCGGCGTGAGGACCGCCGCGGTCTCATCGGGCGCGTTCCAGTAGCCGAGCATGACCTGCGGCCCGCGCACGCAGATTTCGCCTGCTTCGTCGAGCGGCACCTCGTCGCCGCGCTCGTCACGGATTTCGACCTCGGTCGAGGGGACGGGCACACCGATCTTGCCGCTGAATTCGGTGGCGTCGAACGGGTTCGCGCACACGATGGGCGAGGCCTCGGTCAGGCCGTAGCCCTTGATCAGGGGCACGCCTGTCATCTGCTGCCAGCGTTCGGCGACCGACCTTTGCACGGCCATGCCGCCGGCAACGGCGAGCTTGAGCGTGCCGCGGTTGGCGGCGCATACCGCGTCAAAGCCGGGCGCGTCGAGCAGCGCGGCGTAGAGCGTATTGACACCGGTGATCGCCGTAAAACGCGTCCTCTTGAGCTCGGCAACGAAACCCGGCATGTCGCGCGGGTTCGCGATCAGCACGTTGGCGCCGCCCAGCTTCACGAACACGAGCAGGTTCGCGGTGAGGGCGAAGATGTGATACAGCGGCAGGGCGGTGATCACCGTCTCGGCTCCCTCCCTCAGGGTCGCCCCGATCCACGCTGCGGTCTGCTCCACGTTCGCCACCATGTTGCCGTGGCTGAGTATCGCGCCCTTGGCGCGCCCGGTGGTGCCGCCCGTGTACTGCAGAAAGGCCGTGTCGACGGGTCCTGGCTCGGTTTCGTTCAGCTCCCGGCTCCTGCCGCGGGCAAGCGCGCCGCGGAAGTCGATCGCGCTCGCAATGCGCCATGGCGGCACCATGTGCTTCACATGCTTCACCGCGAAGTTCACCAGCCAACGCCTGGGCGCCGGAAAGAGGTCTCCGAGCTGCGTCGTGACGACGTGAGCGACGGCCGTGTTTTTCAGCGCGCGCTCCACCGTGTGCGCGAAGTTCTCCAGCACCACGATCGCCTTCGCGCCGAAGTCGGCGAGCTGGTACTCGAGCTCGTTCGCGGTGTAGAGCGGATTGATGTTGACCACCACCATGCCGGCGCGCAGAACCCCGAACAGGACGACGGGGCACTGCAACACGTTCGGCAGCATGATCGCGACCCGGTCCGCCCTCCGCAGGCCGAGTTCCCGCAGCAGGAAAGCGGCGAAATCGTGCGAGCGCCGGTCGAGCTCGCCATAGGTCATGCCCACGCCCATATTGATGAACGCCATCCGGTCGCGGAACCGCCCGCAGCTTGCCGCCAGCAGGTGGCAGAGGGAGGGGCAGGCACGCACATCGACCTCGGGTGGAATACCCCCGGGGTAGGAGTCGAGCCAGATTTTTTTCATCGACGGCACGCTTGTTGTGACGATAGCCGCGCATGACTGGGATCGGCTTGACGTATGTCAATCTGCCAGCCGGGCGAGGTTCTATCATTGCCGAGAAGGGCAATTGAGCCACAGAGCGCTCAGAGACCACAGAGAGATCCAAGGGCTTGAGACAAGACGTTCCATCGCCAATCAGACTCCCGTTCAAGGATCGAACCCAGGCGGGCGCTTTGCTGGGGCAGGCGTTACAGCACTACGCGGGCCGGGACGACGTGCTCGTGCTCGCACTGCCGCGGGGCGGGGTGCCGGTGGCGTTCGAGATCGTGAAGGCCATCCAGGCGCCGCTCGACCTGCTGCTGGTGCGCAAGCTCGGCACGCCGGGACAGGAAGAACTTGCGATGGGGGCGATTGCCCCGGGCGGCGTGCGGTTGCTCAACGCGGATATCGTGGCGCAATTGAGAATCTCCGATAAGGAGATCGAGGAAGTCGCCACGCGCGAACGCGAGGAACTGGAACGGAGGCAGCGCGCGTATCGCGGCGATCGTCCGGAGCCCGAGGTGCGTGGGCGGTGCGTCATCCTGGTTGACGACGGTCTTGCAACCGGCGCCAGCATGCGCACCGCGATCAAGGCACTGCGCCAGCGGCAGCCGGGCCGTATCGTGGTAGCCGTTCCCGTGGCGCCGAAGGAAACCATCGACACGCTGCGCGGCGAGGCCGACGAAGTCGTGTGCCTGGCGACACCCGCGCCGTTCTGGGCAATTGGCGGCTGGTATCAGCACTTTCCACAGACGAGCGATGCGGAAGTGAAGTCCTTGCTCGGCCTTGCGTGGAGCACGTCCCCACAACATGGCGTGAACAGCGAGCGGGTATGATGCGACCCGCGCCGGCCCACTTGTCCCCGGACTCCCACGAGGTCGTCATACGGCTGAGGAGAACGAAATCGACGCCGTGACCCGGGAGCTGCGCTTCGACATCGATCTGCTGATCGTAGGCGGAGACGACGGCGTGGTCATCGACATGAACCGCGAAGCCGCGGGGCGCATGCACTGCGTGCATAGCGTGCACATCGTCCCGGGTGCCACCCATCTGTTCGAGGAACCGGGCAAGCTGGAACAAGTTGCGAGGCTCGCACGCGAGTGGTTTGTCGAGCATCTCGACCGCTCATGAACGCCGACGGCATCCGGATCTTCGCCTTGACCGCGACCCACGGCCTCGGCGCGCGCGTCGCCGCCCGTCTCAATCTGCCGCTCGCAAGACACGAAGAGCGGCCATTCGAGGACGGCGAGCACAAGGCGCGCTCGCTCGAGAACGTGCGGGGCAGGGACGCGTTCGTCATCGAGTCCCTCTACGGTGAGCCGGGAACAAGCGCAAACGACAAGTTGTGCCGGCTGCTCTTCTTCATCGGGGCGCTGAAGGATGCATCGGCGGCGCGGGTAACCGCCATCGTGCCGTATCTGTGCTATGCCCGCAAGGACAGGCGGAGCAAAGCGCGCGACCCGGTGACCACGCGTTATGTGGCGCGGTTGTTCGAAGCGGTCGAGACGGACCGCGTGGTGACGCTCGACGTGCACAACCTGGCGGCGTTCGAGAACGCTTTTCGCTGCCGCATCGACCACCTGGAGGCGCAGGGGCTGTTCGTCGACTATTTCGCCCCGAAGGTCGGCTCGGAAGAAGTGGTCGTGGTGTCACCCGACGTGGGCGGCGTCAAGCGCGCCGAGCAGTTCCGCCAGTTGCTGTCACGACGGCTCGGACGGGAACCGGGCAGCGCCTTTCTCGAAAAGTATCGCAGTTCGGGCGTGGTGAGCGGTGAAGCGGTGGTGGGAAATGTCGAAGGCAGGGTCGCGATCATCATCGACGATCTGATCAGCACCGGCGGCACGATTCTGCGGGCCGCGCGGGCATGCCGGGCCAAGGG
>JACQGN010000198.1 GCA_016199545.1 Betaproteobacteria bacterium
CGGTGGCGCAGCTGAAGGCGCGCGAAAGGGAGTTCAACCTCAAGCTCGTGTTCGCCCTGGTCGAAGGCAATTACCTGGCGGACGTGGGTGTCACGATCGGCAATGTGGCAGGGAAGACGCTGGTTCAGCACGTAACCGACGGGCCGATATTCATGGCGCGCCTGCCCGCGGGGACCTACGTGGTGACCGCGCGCTACAACGGCAATCCGCAGACCAGGAAGGTTACGCTGCGCGGCGACAGACTGCATACCGAGTACCTGCGCTGGCCGGGCAATCCGCAGGTCGACTTTCCCGGTCCCGCGGACGGACGCAAGGGCGAGCCCGCGCAACGTCCCGCTGCCGCGACCGCGGCCGTTGCGCCCCGGCAAGATGTGGCTCCCGCAGGCATTGCCCCGGGCATTGCATTCATTTCGGGCGGCATCGGCGAGGGGGCGCAGGCGCAGCTTCTCGCGCGGGAGAAGGAATTCAATCTGAAGCTCGTGTTCACGCTCGTGGAGGGTAACTACGTTTCCGACGTCGGCGTTGAGGTGAAGGATGCATCAGGTAAGACCGTGATATCGCACGTCAGCGAGGGGCCGTTCTTCCTCGCCCGGCTCCCGGCGGGCGCCTACTCCCTCACGGCGGCGTACGACGGGCAGAACCAGACGCGCAAAGTGACCGTCGTGGCCGGACATCTGCGCACCGAATACCTTCGCTGGAAGAGCAATCCCCAGGCCGACACCGTGCTGCCGCCCGAGCGTTGATCGTGGGTTCACGGGTAGGCGCCCAACTTCGCCGCGGGTGAGCGATCGCGGGTGCGCCCGGGCATCGGTGTTCCGATGCGCATGCGAAGGCGAGCTGCGGCGCGGCATCGCTCGGGGGGATCTCCTGTAAGAATCCAATGGCGCAATTGATCTCTGTCCGGCTCCAGTTCGTCCTGTGCGTGGCACTGATCGGCGTTGCCGGTGCGCGCTTGTCGCGCTACGGCGACATCATTGCCGAAAAAACGCGCACGGGCGGGACATGGATCGGGATGGTGCTTCTCGCAACCGTCACCTCCCTGCCCGAGCTGGTTACAGGTGTGAGCGCAGTGACGGTTGCGGACGTTCCCAACATCGCAGTCGGCGACGTACTGGGTAGTTGCGTGTTCAATCTTGCGATCCTCATCGTGCTCGACTTCCTGCACCGCGACGAATCGGTCTATACACGGGCCAGCCAGGGGCACATCCTGTCGGCCGCGTTCGGCATCCTGCTCATCGGCATGGTGGGTTTCAGCCTGCTGCTCGAGCAGCAGGGCCGGATGGGCAGGGTCGCCCACGTCGGCTTTTACACCCCCGCCATCGTCCTGCTCTACCTCCTCGCGATGCGCACCGTTTTCCGTTACCAAAAGCACGAGATGGCGTCGTTTTTCGAACAGCGCGCGGATCGTTATCCCGGCGTGACGCTCCGTCAGGCAGTGCGCGGTTACGCCGTCGCGGCGCTGGTCATGCTCGCGGCAGGAAGCGGGCTGCCGTTTGTTGGTGGCCGGATGGCCGAAGTGATGGGATGGCACGAGTCTTTCGTGGGGACGCTCTTCGTGGCGTTCGCGACTTCCGTGATCTCCGCGATGATGATGACCGGCATCGTCATCGTCGGGCTTCTCTACCGCCCGCGCCGCAGGCTCTTCAGGACCGTGGGCTGGGCGAGCCTTTTTCTGCTCGCCATCTACCTGGTGAACGCGTGGGTGCTGTACCAGCATGGCCGATAGCACGTAATGGCCGGCGTGCGTGATGCTAGAATCCGTGCCCTCGGATCGCGGAGGACAATCAAGTGAGATATGCGAGCACGGTTCGCGCGTACCGCCTCGGCGCGGGCGCGCGCCTGCTTTTCGGCGCCTGTTGTACGCTCGCACCGGCGACGGGGTGGGGCGCGGTCGAGGGGCCGGCTGTGCTGGGTATTCCCGTGGACTTCATCCTGTTTGGCGCGACCCTGATCGGCGTCGCGCTCTTCCACCATCATACCTTGCGCGTCGCGCTCACGGGCCTCGCGGTCATCACCGTATACAAACTCTTCTTCACCGGTTTCAAGTCCGGGCCGGGCCTTGCGGGACTCGCCGTGCACATGCAGCACGAGTGGGTGATCCTTACCAATCTTCTGTGCTTGTTGGTGGGGTTCGCCCTGCTGTCGCGGCATTTCGAGGAGAGCCGAATTCCGGACGTCTTGCCGCGCTTTCTGCCCGATGACTGGAAGGGCGCTTTTTTTCTGCTGGTCATCATATGGGTGCTGTCGGGATTTCTCGACAACATCGCGGCAGCCCTGATCGGCGGCACCATCGCGGCCAGCGTGTTCAGGCAAAAGGTGCACATCGGTTATCTGGCCGCGATCGTCGCGGCCTCCAATGCGGGCGGCGCAGGGAGCGTCGTCGGGGACACGACCACCACCATGATGTGGCTCGACGGCGTGAGTCCGCTCGCCGTGCTGGATGCCTACGTCGCGGCGTTCGCGGCGTTGCTCGTCTTCGGGATTCCGGCTGCGCTGCAGCAGCACCGATACTCGCCCATCCGCAAGGATCCGCAGCGAGGCGTGCACGTGGACTGGTATCGCGTGGGGATCGTGGCGGTGATCCTGGTTTCGGCCATCGCGACCAACGTGACCGTCAACCTGAAGTTCAAGCACCTCGCGGATTATTTCCCGTTCATCGGCGTCGCGGTGTGGGTGGCGATCTTTGCTTGCGTGCCGTTGCGCAAGCCCGAATGGAAGCTGGTGCCCGAGGCGTTCAAGGGGAGCATTTTTCTGCTGTCGCTGGTGACGTGCGCCTCGATGATGCCGGTGGAAAAACTGCCGGCTGCCTCCTGGCCGACGACTCTCGGACTGGGTTTCCTCTCCTCGGTCTTCGACAACATCCCGCTCACTGCGCTGGCGCTGAAGCAGGGCGGCTACGACTGGGGCATGCTGGCGTTCGCGGTCGGCTTCGGCGGTTCGATGATCTGGTTCGGTTCCAGCGCCGGCGTGGCGGTGTCCAATATCTTTCCCGAAGCGAAATCGGTGTGGCAGTGGCTGCGGTACGGCTGGCACATCGCCGTCGGCTATGTCGTCGGTTTCATGGTCATGCTGGCGCTGGTGGGATGGCATCCGCAGGAGAAGCACAAAGCGTACGCCATGGATTCAATGCTCCCGGGCGGCGTGGGCAGCGCAAGGCTTGGCGGAGGAAACCCCCCGCCACCGCCGGCGTCAGGAAAGTTGTTCCGCGGCAGCTAGCAGCCTGTCGGGCTTAGCTGCCCAACAGGCTGCTAAAAGCAAAACCGCCCGCGGATTTTGAATGTACCCCGGATTGACCAGCGATTTTGCCCTCCAAGGAGCACCCGAATGGGCGAGAGATGGGGTTTTCAC
>JACQGN010000199.1 GCA_016199545.1 Betaproteobacteria bacterium
ACCGTTCACCGTTCACCGTTCACCGTTCACCGTTCACCGTTCACCGTTCACCATTCATTCACCGTCAACCGTCAACGCTACGTTCATGATCGACTTGCTGGTGAGCACGGCGGAGAGCACCATGTTGCGCGCGGCTTCGATCTGCTCGCGGCAGATGCGCTGCGCCGTATCGCCGTCGCCGCGCACCAGCGCTTTCACCAGCACCCGGTGTTCCTGCTGCAGCTCCTGCGAGCGATTGCGCAGGCCGAGCCCCAGGTGCAGCAGGCGTGTCATGCCGTCGAGCAGTTGCGCGATGGCGTGGGCGAGGCGCGCGTTGCCGGTCGCTTCGGCGACGGCGACGCGAAACGCCTTGTAGGCTTCAAGGAAGCGATCGATGCTTTTCGCGTCGCCCGGCTGGTAGCCGCCGCCGCATGCCTCGTCGAGCGCTTTCAGGCGCTGCGCGTTGACCTTGCCGGCGGCCATACGGGCGGCCTGCGGTTCGAGCATCTGGCGCAACTCGAAGATGTCCTGGATGTCCTTGAGCGTAACGGGGGACACCATGTGACCGCGGCGCGGGATGGCGCGCACCAGGCCCTCGTGCGCCAGGCGGTGGAGCGCCATGCGCACCGGCGCCTTGCCCAGCTTGTAGTGCAGGCAGAGCTGCGCTTCGGTGATTTCGGCGCCGGGCGCGATGACGCAGCAGATGATGTCGTGCCGGATGCGCTCGTAGGCGCGGTCCGTCAGCAGGGGAATGGCCTTGACCATGTTCGCGTCGCAGGATGGTTTCGATCGGAGCAGGCGGTGCGATCTTATGAACCGGCGCGTGACATGTCAATTGGAAGATGCCACGGGGCGTGCAATACTCGGCTGATGGACGCATTGAGCCCGCTGCAGGCGGTTTACTGTTCCCTCGTGGTGGTGTCCGCCTTCGCCGTGCGGGGCGGCGCGGGGTTCGGCGGTGGCGTGGTTGCGGTGCCGCTGCTTGTGGCGGTGCTGCCGCTGCAGCTCGTCGTGCCGGTGGTGACCGTGCTCAACTTCATGGCGTCCATCGGTCACGGCGTGCGCAACCGGCGCGCGATCCAGTGGCGCGACCTCCTGCTTCTGATGCCGTTCGCGCTGCTGGGGGTCGGACTGGGCCTGTATCTGTTCAAGGTGGTCGATGCGCGGCCCTTGAGCCGCGCGCTCGGCGTATTCGTCACGCTTTATGCGGTGTACGTGCTTGCGAGCGCAGGCCGCCTGCCGCAGGTGCCCGAGCGCTGGTTGAAACCGCTGGCCGCCGCCATGGGCGCTTCCGCCGGGCTGGCGGGCACACTGTTCGGCGGCGCCGCGGGACCGCTGTTCGTCATCTATCTCAACGCGCGGCGCCTTGCCAGGGACGAGTTTCGCGCGACCATCACCGCCATCATGATCTGCATGAGCGTCACCCGTATCGCCGGTTACGCCAGCCTCGGATTCCTCGATTTCAGCGGCTTGAAATACCTGGCGGCGGCGATTCCCCTGATGTGGCTGGGCGGCCGGATCGGCGAACGCCTGGTGCGCCGCATCGATCAGCGCCGGTTCGAGCGCGTGCTCGGCGCGGTGCTGATCGTCGGCGGCATCGTGCTGGTACTGAAATAGCCGGCCAATGTTCGGCGATTTTTCCGTTACGGTGATCGTCTGGTCCGCGGCGGTGATCTTCGCGGCGTTCATCGTCCGCGGCATGTCGGGGTTCGGCGCGGGTCTGGTCGCGACGCCGCTGCTCTCGTTCGTGATTCCCGTTCATGTCGCGGTGCCGATGACCGGGCTCCTCGTGTTCTTCCTCTTCGTGTTCCTGTTCATACGCGACTGGCGCGAAGTGGTGTGGCGGGAACTGAAGCTCCTCGCGCTGCCGACGGTGCTCGGCGTGGCCGCAGGGCTGCTGCTCTTCAAGTCGCTTGATAACCGGTGGCTGCTCACGCTGCTCGGAACATTCCTGCTGATTTACGCCACCTACATGCTGCTGGTGCACGCGTTCGGCATGCCCGGGTTCAGGTGCTCCGAGCGCTGGGCGTTCCCGCTGGGCCTCGGAGGCAGCTTCATCGACACGCTGTTCGGCGGCGGTGGCGGCACGCTGGTGGTGATCTACATGCATGCCCGGGGGTTTTCCGGCATGCCGTTCCGCGCGACCATCGCGGTGCTGTGGTTCATCGAGATGGTGGCCCGGATCGGCGGCTATACCTGGGCCGGTTACTACACCATGAGCACCCTGATTCTGGCGGGTCTGATGTTGCCGATGATGGCGGCCGGCACCTGGGTCGGCGAGCGCCTTGGCAACCGGATCAGCCAGACGAGCTTTTCGCGAGTGCTGGCGGTGCTGCTGCTGGTATCAGGCGCCGCGATGTTGATGCGGTAGGAGTTTGCCGGTCTTGGCACCGACAAACTCCTTAGCAAGATCGGAGCAAGTATTGGCATTCATGGGGACCGGAATCCCCGTTCGCCGTGGCGGTGTGCTATTTGAGGAAGATGACGGCCGGGAAAGTGGCAACGGCCAGCACGAGCACGAGCCATTCCAGATTGTTGCGCTTCAACCAGCCGGTAAAATGCAGAACCAGTATGATGATCGCGATGACGTAGAAGGCATAAAACATCAACATCCCCCGCCTATAGTGGAGCCGCATCGCAAGCATAAACGAATTCGCGTTCCGGCGACAGAGCGGGCGTGGTAGCGTTAGGGCAGCGGGCGCGACCTGACAAGGACCCCACATGGCATTCATCCTGGCCCTCGATGCGGGAACGACCAGTGTACGGGCGCTGGTCTTCGACGGGAAGGGGGCGATCGCGGCGCACGCCCAGAAGGAGTTCCGGCAGTTCTATCCGCAACCGGGGTGGGTCGAGCACGACCCGAACGAGATCTGGTCGGCGCAGATCGGCGTCGCGCACGAAGCGCTCGCGCGCGCCGGAATCCCGGCGCGCGCGGTCGCTGCCATCGGCATCACCAACCAGCGCGAGACGACGGTGGTTTGGGATCGCGCGAGCGGCGAGCCGCTTTGCAACGCCATCGTCTGGCAGGACCGGCGCACCGCGGGCTACTGCGACGAACTCAAGGCGCAGGGCCGCGAGCCGTTGATCACAGCGCGCACCGGTCTCGTGCTCGACGCGTATTTTTCAGGCACCAAATTGAGGTGGATGCTGGAAAACGTTCCAGGCGCGCGCGAGAAGGCGCAGCGCGGCCGGCTTGCTTTCGGCACCATCGATACCTGGCTCGTGTGGAAGCTCTCGGGCGGTGCGCACATCACCGATCCGAGCAATGCCTCGCGCACGCTGCTCTACGACATCCATGCCTGCGCGTGGGATGAGGAATTGCTGGAGCTCATGCGGGTACCGCGCTGCATGCTGCCCGAGGTGCGGCCGTCGGGAGGCGTGGTCGCGGAGACCGCGCGCGAGCTTTTCCCCGCACGCATCCCGGTCGCGGGCATCGCCGGCGACCAGCAGGCCGCGCTATTCGGGCAGCGCTGTACCGTGCCGGGGATGGTCAAGAATACGTACGGGACGGGCTGTTTCATGCTGATGCACACGGGCGAGCGGGCAGTGCCGTCGCGCAACAGGCTGCTCACGACCGCCGCGTGCCAGTCCGGCCCTCGTCCGGAATACGCCCTCGAAGGCAGCATCTTTGTCGCCGGCGCAGTGGTGCAATGGCTGCGCGACGGGCTCGGTATCATCAAGTCGTCCGTGGAGGTCGAGCCGCTGGCCGCCAGCGTAGCCGACAACG
>JACQGN010000207.1 GCA_016199545.1 Betaproteobacteria bacterium
CGCCGCCGAGATTGAAAACCCCGGGGGTCGCAGATGCGAGCACGACGTATTCAATCGGGCATTCCTCGCCGTAGCATTCGACGCGCGAGCTGCTCGCCGCCAGGAAATCGTAATAGGTGCGAATGTCGGCGAGCAGCCCGGGATTGAAGCACGGCCGCGGCAACGGCGCCCAATGTGACCAGATCGAGCGCGTGGTGCGGTCGTAGCGCACCCGCAACTGCCGGGAAAACTCGAATTCGATGCCGGACTTCGTGATGTGGCCTTCGGGATACTCGCGCGATTGCAGTACTGCAGCAGAGATCTGCATATCCATAAAATGCTCCCCTGAAAAGGCGTTGAAAAGATTTTGATTGACGATGAACAATCAACAATGTGACAAAGTCACGAAGTCGATTAAAAAGCGCGGTACAGCGAAAGGCAAATCTAACGTTTTGATAGATTTGCCTTTTCCTGTTTAGAAACAGCCGGTAATGGTATGATCTTAAGACCGAGTCGTGAAAAATCTCACACCGATGGCCACGAAAAGTGTCCTTGACGGCGCTGCAGGATCGGCCGCCTTACGCCTCCCCGGCAAGTCATCAGCGGGCCCGGGATGCACACTCGCCGTGTCGCCGGGAGTGATGTGGTCGTGATGCGCGCGCTACTGCGTGGATGGTTGCGCCTGCTCTTCCGGGTGCGGGTGATCGGTGACCTCGCGGCACTGAAGCGTGGCCGCGTCATGATCGTGGCGAACCACGATTCGCTGCTCGATGCCGTGCTGCTCGGGTTCTTCCTTCCACCCGGGCTGACTGTCGCGGTTACCTCGCAGGCGCTGCGGCATCGCTTCGTGCGGCTCGCGCTGCGAGCGGTGCCGCACGTGGTTCTCGACCCGGCGCGGCCGTGGTCGCTCAAGACGCTGGTGCGGTGCGTGGCGGAAGGCAAGCCGGTCGCGATGTTTCCCCAGTTGCACGCGACGCCGACCGGGTCGATGACGAAGGTTTACGATACGGCAGCGCGTATCGCGGCGCGCTACGATGCTGCCATCGTTCCGGTGCGTATCAGCGGTTCGCTGTACACGCGCTATTCGGCGGTCGGCGGTAATTATCCCCGGCGCCGCTTTCCCCGCATTACGCTGACGGTATTGCCGGCACAGGCGTTGCGCGCACCGGCGACGGCCTCGAGGAGAGCACGACGGCATGCGCTTGCCGATGCGTTGCTCCGGCTGATGCAACACATGATGTTTGCGTCGGAACCGCGCCGCACCCTGTTTGAAGCGCTGCTCGACGCGGCGGATCGCCACGGCCGGTCGACGCCGATACTCGAAGATACGCAGCGCGAATATACATACCGCGATCTCGTGACGGGCTCGCTCGCGCTCGGCCGGCTCGCCTCGCGCCTGGGCGAGCCGGGAGAGATCGTCGGCGTCATGATGCCCAACCTGGGGGCCACCATCTGCCTCCTGCTCGGCATCGGGCTCGGCCGGCGCGTGCCGGCGATGCTCAACTATACGTCCGGGTCCGATCAGCTCCGAAGCGCGTGTGTCGCAGCCGGCATCAAGATCCTGGTCACTTCGCGCCGCTTCATCGAGGTTGCGCGCCTCGAACCCGCGCTCGCCGCATTGAGCACCGTGCGCATCGTGTATGTCGAGGATCTGCGCGCGGGCCTCGGCTTTGGCGACAAGCTGTGGCTCGTCGCGCGCGCGCTTCCCCGTCCGCGCTCGGTGCTCGGCGCCGCTGATCCCGAGGACACGGCAGTGGTGCTGTTCACGTCGGGGTCGGAGGCGAAGCCGAAGGGGGTGGCGCTGTCACACCGGGCGCTGCTCGCCAACATGGCGCAGATGGCGGCGGTGATCGATTTCGGACCCAACGACAAGTTCCTGTCGGCGCTTCCGATGTACCACGCCTACAGCCTCACCGCGTGCACGCTGATGCCGCTCATGTACGGCACGCCGGTGTACCTTTACACGACGCCGCTCCGCTACCGCCTGATCCCGGAACTCGCCTACTCGCGTTCGTGCACGTACCTGTTCGGCACCAGCACGTTTCTCGGGCATTACGCGCGCCAGGCGCATGCCTACGATTTCGCCCGTACGCGGGTCGTTGTGTCGGGCGCGGAGCGCTTGAACCCCGAGGTGGCGCAGTTGTGGCTCACCCGCTTCGGCCTGCGCATCATGGAGGGCTACGGAGCGACCGAGTGCGCACCGGTGCTGAGCCTCAATACGCCGCTCTCCTACAAACCGGGCACGGTCGGGCGTTTTCTGCCCGGCATCGAGTTCCGCGTGGTGCCGGTCGCGGGCATTCCGCGCGGCGGCGTGTTGCACGTGCGCGGGCCGAATCTGATGCGCGGGCACTATCTCTATGAACGGCCGGGCGTGCTGCAGCCCCCGGTGTCCGAAGTGGGGCCGGGATGGTATAACACCGGGGACGTGGTCGAGATGGACGACGACGGATATGTCTGCGTACATGGGCGGGTCAAGCGTTTTGCGAAGATCGCGGGTGAAATGGTGTCGCTGGAAGTCGTTGAGAACATCGCGCGCCAGGCGTCGCCCGGGCACCAGCACGCCGCGACCGTGGAGCTGGTCGCGCAAAGCGGTGAGAGCACGGTGCTCTTCACGACGGACGGCACGCTCACCCGTGCGCAACTGCACCAGGCCGCGCGCGAGCTCGGCAGCCAGGAACTCGCAGTGGCGCGCCGCATCGTGCATGTGCGTGAAGTCCCGTCGCTCGGCAGCGGAAAGACCGACTATGTCCGCCTCGGCGAAGTTGGCGGGCCGGCCGTGGATCCCGGGTCGGCGTCGTCCGGCGTGAAGGCCGAGCAGCATTGACCAGCGCGGTGCGGGGAGCTGCGTCCGTGGCGTGATATGCTGATTTCCGGGCAGGCTCACCACCATGCTGATCGCACAGATATCGGATCTTCATGTGACGGCGGCGGGAATGCGCGTTGCCGGCGTGGACACGTCAGCGACGCTTGCGCGGTGCGTCGAGAACATCGGACGCATGGACCCGCAGCCCGACGTGGTGCTCGCCACCGGCGACCTGGTGGAAAGCGGCAGTCGCGCCGAGTATCTGCGTTTGCGGAACCTCCTGGCGCCGTTGCGCGCGCCCGTCTACGTCATTCCGGGAAACCACGATGACCGCGGCGCATTGAGAGAGGCGTTTCCCGATCACGCCTATATCAGGCCAGGAGACGGGCCGATCGATTATGCGATAGACCGTCACGAACTGGGGTTGATCGCGCTCGACACGACGATCCCGGGCGCGGACGGTGGAGCGCTCGAGGCGCCGCAGCTTGCCTGGTTCGAGTCCGCCTTGCAGGAGATGGCGGGGCGCGCGGTGCTCGTATTCCTGCATCACCCGCCGATCATGACCGGCATCCGCTGCATGGACGAGATCGCACTCGAAGCGTCGAGCGCGGCGCGCCTGGGCGCCGTAGTCGCACGCGAGCCCCGGATCGAGCGCATCGTGTGCGGGCACGTTCACCGCGGGATCCAGGCGCGCTGGCACGGCACCGTGGTGTCGATATGCCCGAGCACCGCGTTCCAGGGCGTGTTGAACCTCCGCGGCGACGCCTTCGATGCCGCCACTGACGAACCCCCCATGTACCAGGTGCATTACTGGAACGGGGGAGAGCTGGTGACCCACACAGTCGCTGTAGCGCGGTAGCGGTCTGCCCCGGCGGGTTGGCGCGTGAGACGGCGGAACGCTTGGCAGATCAGCGCGGTTCGTCGGGAAGCGGCGGAAGCGAGCGCAGATAGGCCATCAATGCCGCAAGATCGTCGGGCGTGAGCTGGCTGGTGGTGTTGCGGATGACTTCGTCCATCGCGCCGGACACTGCGTCGCCGTCCGGCGTCGCGCCCGTCAGCAGGAATTCCTTGAGTTCGGCGTCGCTCCATTTCTTCAGCCGTGTCGGCGTCAGATTCGGCACCTTCTTGTCCTCCGGCCCCTTGCCGCCGGCCAGAAACCGGCTGTGCTTCGGAACGCCAAGGGAATTCCGCGGCGTGTGACATTCCCCGCAGTGGCCAAGCGCCTGCACCAGGTACGCGCCGCGCCTGACAGCAGGGGTGAGTTTGGGTTTGGCTTCGAACACGCCCGGGGTGAAGGATAGCCACTTCCAGATGGAGACGAGGGACCGCCAGCGAAACGGGAAACTCAGATCGTGCGGCCGGCTGGCGCGGCCGCTCGGCGGTATGGATTGCAGAAACGCCCACAGGTCGCGCAAATCCGCGTCGGAGATCTTCGTGTAGGAGGGATACGGGAAGGCAGGGAAGTAGTGCGCGCCGTCCGGGCGCACTCCCTCGCGCATCGCACGCATGAAGTCGTTCTCGGACCAGCGCCCGATTCCCGCTGCGGGATGTGGCGTAATGTTCGGACCGTAAAAAGCACCGAAGGGCGTCTTGAGCGCGCGGCCGCCTGCGAAGGCAACCGCATCCTTTCTGTCTTCCGTATGGCACCCGACACAGCCACCCGCCTTCGCCAGGTATGCTCCGCGATTCGCGTCGCCCTTGTCGGCCGCACCCCCGGCGCTTGCGCCCAGAAGGAGGAAAGGCGCAGCCAACGCTATCAGCGAGATTCGGCTCTGCAACAGGTACCCGCCTGTGAAAGCGAAAGCCCCGCCGAAGCGGGGCTTTTTTCCAACGATCGAGATTTCCTACTTCTTCTCGCGGAATGACTCATGGCAGCTGTCGCAGCCCTTATTGACCGCGAGTATCTGTGCCTTGACGGACGCCTCGTCGCCGGGCTTTACCGCGGCAACGAGTTTTACGACTTCACTACGGAACCGGTCTTGTGCTTCCTTGAACTTGGCTGGGTCCGCAAAAACAGCGGGCAAAGCACCACTCGGCACGTCTTTGGTGCTCGGATTGAAACCGTCCCAAGGCATCTGGCTCAGCGCGTCCATATAACCCACGTTGCGCGCAACCATGTTCGCATCGTACGGGATCTTGCCTTGACCTGTTGGACGGAGATGACGATACCAGTACTTGCCGTGCAAGGTCATTACCGCCTGGCGCTGCTTTACTAAGGTCTCCGGCTTGACCTGCGCATGCCCGGGGGCGGCGAGGAACGCAAAACCAACGGCACCTAGCAGTATCAACAGTGATTTCATTTGGTTTTCCCCGTGAAGGTTGAAGTTCATCCGCCGCGGATAAAGGCGATCAGGCGGGCAAGAGTTTATGGATGCGCATTGAATTGGTCAACTGGGGGAGCCTTTTATAGGTATGTGCGCCATGCAAATGGCCCCCGCTTTGCGGCAGGGGCTGTGTTCCGGCACGGCGGGACAGTTTAGATACTGAGGATTTTTTTGGCTTTCGCCAGGGTGTCGACGGCCTCCTGGTGCTTCTTCGCCTTGTGCAGAGCTTCGCCCTCGGTGCGATACTTCTTGACCTCCGCCATCTGTGCCGCCGAGAGTTTCGCATTCGGCAAGGCCTCGTCGATCGCCTTCATGTCCTTCGGGCAGTGAAACGCAAACGCCGGCCCGGCCGCAAGCGCGAGGCCGGCTGCTACCATCAGAGTGCGAATTTTCATGTGTGACTCCTGTCTTGGTTGGGCAAAAGGATCAGGTTGAAACCCAGGGCACCAGCCAGCCCAGTCTCATATTACGTGATAGCCCGCCTGGTGGATGCATGTCTCAGTCCTTTTCCGGGCTTCCGGCGAACCGAGCGCCGCGCTGGCGCTTCAGGTTCCCGCGCTGGCGCTTGTGCTCGAGGCGGCGCTCCCGGCTGGCGCGGGTGGGCCGGCCTGCCATCCGTTTCTTGACCGGCCGGGCGGCGCTCCGCACCAGGGCGACGAGACGCGCGATCGCATCGACCCGGTTGCGGGTCTGGGTGCGAAGGCGCTGGGCCGTGATGACGAGCACGCCGTCGCCGCTGATGCGTCTGTCGGCGCAATGGAGGAGACGCGCGCGCACCTCCGGGGGCAGCGAGCGCGAGCGCCCGACATCGAACCGCAACTGCACGGCGCTGGCGACCTTGTTGACGTTCTGCCCGCCCGGACCACCGGCCCGAATGAACCGGAACTCGAGCTCATTCTCGTCGAGCGACAGGGTGCGAGTGACGGGGATCATGTGGCGGGCACCCGGGGCTGGCGCTATTGCGGGCGGAGCCCGCCAGCCCGAACCACCTTCGCCCATTTCACCATTTCGGCCCGCAGGAATCCGGAGAATTCTTCCGGTGTATTGCCGACCGGTTCGGCCCCGACGCCCAGCAATGTCTCCCGCACCTTCGTCGCAGCAAGACTTTCGGCAACCGCGCCGCGGATCTTGAGCACGATGTCGCGCGGCGTGGCTGCGGGCGCGAACAGCGCGTTCCAGGAAGTCGCCTCGTAGCCCGGCACGCCCGCTTCCGCGATGGTCGGTACCTCGGGCAGCGCGGGTGAGCGAGTCGCGGCAGTCACGCCCAGGGGCCGCAGCTTGCGTGCCCTGACTGGCCCGACCGCAGCGGCGACGGGAACGAAGGTCATCGTCACGTGGCCGCCGATGACGTCGATCACGGCAGGCGCCGCGCCCTTGTAGGGTATGTGGACGATGTCGACACGCGCCGTCGTGTTGAACAGCACCAGCGCGAGGTGGTTGGAACTGCCTGCGCCGGCGGAGGCCGAGTTCAGCGTCCCCGGCTGCGCGCGCGCCAGGGCGACGAGTTCCTTGACGGTGCGCGCCGGCAGCGAGGGGTGCACGACCAGGACATTGGGCATGCGCACGACCAGGCTCACCGGCGCCAGATCGCGCATCACGTCATAGGCGAGGCGCGCATAGAGCGCCGGGCTGCTGGCGATGGCGGTGGTGCCCATCAGCAGCGTGTGACCGTCCGCCGCCGCGCGCACGACCACTTCGGCCCCGATGTTTCCTCCCGCGCCGGGCCGGTTCGCAACGACCACGGGCTGTTTCCAGGTTTCGCTCAATTGCTGCGCGAGCGTGCGCGCCACGAGATCGACCGACCCTCCGGCGGGAAACGCTGCGACCAGCGTCACCGTTTTGTCGGGGTAAGCGGGAGCCGCCGCAATGCCGGCGTCCCATGCCCACAGGGCGGCGCAGGCGAGCGCGCAACCCCATCGCCTGCGCCACGGGACGACGCGTATCGCGGATCTGAACGTGCGGCGTGCGCGGTTTGCTAGAATGCGGGGGCGAGACGAGGTGTTGCCCTTGCAACGAGAATTCATGTCATCCAAATCGACCTCCCGCCTTGGCTATGGCCTTGGCTTTGTGGCTTGTCTTGCGCTGCTTGGCTTTGGGCTTTACCTGCAATATTACGAGTACCAGGACCCCTGCCCGTTGTGCATACTGCAGCGCGTTGCGTTTATCGCGCTCGGAGCCGTGTTCCTCGTCGCCGCGCTGCACGGTCCGCGCCGCATCGGCAGTATCGTCTACGGCGGCCTGTTGTTCGTGATTGCGGGCAGCGGCGCGGCAATCGCGGCGCGCCATGTCTGGTTGCAGCATCTCCCGCGCAATCAGATTCCGGAATGCGGCCCCGGGTTAGAATACATGCTGGAGAGGCTGCCGCTCGGCCAGGTACTGGAGAAGATACTGAAGGGATCCGGCGAATGCGCGGAAGTGGGCTGGACCTTCCTCGGTTTGTCGATCGCAGGCTGGGCGTTGTTCTGCTTCATCGCGCTCGGAGCATGGGCTGCGCTGATTGCTTTCATGGTCGCGCGGCGAGCCTCGCAGTGACGGTTTCCGGCGGGTCATTGTGCTGGGCACGCTAAGTCACATCGGGTACGCTGCAGGACTTGCGCCCGGACCGGGCGCGACGAACATGATGCGGCGGGCTTGTGCCCGCGAGGTGCCGCCGTTTCAGGCGGGGATATCAGGGGTCAACTGACGTTCTAGCATGGTGATCTGGTCTTTGATCAGGAGCTTGCGTTTTTTCAGGCGTTGGAGCTGCAACTGATCCTGGGCGGGGCTTTGGGAGAGTCGGGATATCACGTCATCGAGGTCGCGGTGCTCAACATTCAGCTGATAGATGCGTTGCTTGAGCACTTGGACGTCTGCAATCATCATGGGCGGAATCCTCCATGTCAGCGGGTGGGTGCGCGTGCAGTATAGACCTATTACAGGCAAAAAACGAGACGGCATGGGAGCCGGTTTCCGGCTTTTTTTGCAGTGCCAGAACATTACCAGTAACAGTTTGTTTTTTTGGAGTTTGCTCCTGATCTATGGGGACGCGGGCCGAGCCGCCTGCGGCGCACCCGGAAAGGCGTGACTGCATGCAATTGACACTGAACGTGAATGGCGCGAAGCGCGTGGTGGAGGCCGAGGACGAGACGCCGTTGTTGTACGTGCTGCGCAACGATCTTAAGCTGAAGGGCGCGCGCTTCGGCTGCGGGCTCGGGCAGTGCGGCGCGTGCACGGTGATCGTCGACGGCGCCGCGGTGCAGTCGTGCGACGTGCCGGTTTCGGCGGTGCTCGGCAAGTCTGTCACCACCATCGAGGGCATCGGGGACGACAAACGGCTGCACCCGCTGCAGCAGGCGTTTATCGAGCACCAGGCCGGGCAGTGCGGCTACTGCGCGAGCGGAATCATCATGGCCGCGAAAGCGCTGCTCGACGCCAATCCCGCGCCGAGCGAGGGCGAGATCCGCAAGGCGCTCGCGCGCAACCTGTGCCGCTGCGGCACCCATCAGCGGATTCTGCGTGCGATCCGCAGCGCGCGCGTGGCGGGGGAGGGGGCGAGATGAGCGAGGCGACACAAACCGAAGCACCCCGCAAACTGCCGGGCAGTCTCGATGCCAACCGGCGCCTGGACCGCTGGTTGCGTATCAATATCGATGGCACGGTGACGATCTTTCCCGGCAAGATCGAGATCGGGCAGGGCATCCTGACCGCCCTCGTGCAGATGGTGGCCGAGGAACTCGACATCGCGCCGGAGCGGGTGCGCCTTGCCCCGGCAAGCACTGCGTACAGCCCGAACGAAGGCATCACCTCCGGCAGCCGTTCGATCCAGGAGGGCGGCATCGCCATGCGTTACGCGGCGGCCGAGGCGCGCGAACTCCTGCTGGAGCGCGCGGCAGCGCGCCTGGGCGTGTCGCTCGAACAACTGAACGTCGCCGACGGGACGGTCAACGCGCGCAGCGGCGGCAGCGTGACCTACTGGGAACTCACCAGCGACGACCTGTTGCGCCGCGAGGCGACGGCGGATATTCCGCCCAAGGCGGCGGCCCAGCATGCGGTGGTCGGCACCTCCTTCAGGCGTGTCGATCTTCCGGCCAAGGTCACGGGCATTCCGACCTACGTGCACGACATGGAACTCCCGGGCATGCTCCACGGGCGCATCGTGCGTCCGCCGAGCCGGCGCGCGCGGTTGAAGGACGTACCCGCCGATGAAGTGAAAGCCATGCCGGGCGTGGTGGCTGTGGTGCGCGACGGATCATTCCTGGGCGTCGTCGCCGAGCGCGAAGAGCAGGCATTGCGCGCGCAGCGCCGTCTTGCGCGCGTCTCGCAATGGGACGAATCCCCCTCGCTGCCGGAATCGAGCGATCCGCGCTACCTGCTCAAGATGTCCTCGGAGGACGAGGTAATCAGCGAGAAGGCGGACGCCGGCGCCGCCGCGTGCGAGACGCACAGGATCGAGGCCGAGTACAGCCGTGGGCTCATGGCGCACGCCGCCCTCGGGCCGTCGTGCGCGGTTGCGAGCTGCGAGGATGGCGGCTTTTCGGTCTGGACGCACAGCCAGGGGATCTTCCCGCTGCGCACCGATCTCGCGAAGGTGCTCGGCGTCGACGAGGCGCGCATCACCGTGACCCACGTCGAGGGCTCAGGGTGCTACGGTCACAACGCCGCCGACGATGTGGCGCTCGACGCGGTGCTGCTCGCGCGCGCGGTGCCGGGACAGCCGGTGCGCGTGCAATGGATGCGCGAGGACGAATTCGGGTGGGAGCCGTACGGCTCGGGCATGGTGGTGCGCATGAGCGGCGCGGTCGATGATGCGGGCCGGATCGTGAACTGGTCGCACGAACTCTGGAGCCACGGCCACAGCACGCGTCCCGGACCGAAGAATGGCGCGAATCTGCTCGCGGCCTGGCATCTCGCGCAGCCGGTGAAGGCGCCTACCCCCGGCAATCCGCCGCTGCCGGGCGGCGGCAGCCACCGCAACGCGATTCCGCTCTACGATTTTCCAAATCAGCGTATCACCAACCACCTGATACGCGAGGCGCCGCTCAGAACCTCGTCGCTGCGCGGGCTGGGCGCGCACGCGAACGTGCTGGCGATCGAGTCGTTCATGGATGAACTGGCGCACGCCGCCGGCGCGGACCCGATCGAGTTTCGCCTGCGCCACCTGAAGGACGGGCGCGCGCGCGCCGTGATCGAGGCCGTCGCGCAGAAGGCGGCTTGGCGCACCCGCGAGAAGGGCGACGGCACGCGCGGACGGGGCGTGGGTTTTGCGCGTTACAAGAACCTGGCGTGCTACGTTGCCGTGATCGTCGAGATCGAAGCCGGGCACGAACTGCAGGTGAAGCGCGCGTGGGCTGCAATCGACGCCGGGCAGGCGATCAATCCCGACGGCATCATCAACCAGACCGAAGGCGGCATCATCCAAACGGTGAGCTGGACGCTGAAGGAGCAGGTCAAATTCGACCGCCACCGCGTGCAGACGCTGACCTGGGACGACTATCCCATCCTCACATTTCCCGAGGCCCCGGAAATCGACGTGGTGCTGATCAACCGGCCGGACGACCCGCCGCTGGGCGCCGGTGAAGGCGCGCAGGGCCCGACCGCCGGCGCGATCGGCAACGCGATCTACAACGCGCTGGGCGTGCGGTTGCGCGACATGCCGTTCACGCGGGAGCGCCTGATAGCCGCCATGGCCGCATAGGCGGACGCCGGGCGTGCGGCGCCTGTTTGAGATCCGCGTGAGCGGAATGCCTGCGGCGTGAGCGTTTTGCGAGCGGTTCAGACGTGCGTAGCGAGCGCGTAGACGCGATCGAGAAAGCCATCGATGTCCGACTCGAGCGATCCCGCTTCAGCGCGCGTGCCGCACGCGGCGGCGCTGTACCTGGGCGTCGTGCAGTTCCTTTTCGTCACCTGTTGGACAATTTACGTCATCTTCCTGCCCGGGCTGCTCGAGTCCGCCGGCATACCCAGGCGTTATGCGATCTGGATCCTGATGCTGGATCAGCTGGTTTTCATGGCGATGGATACGCTGATGGGAATCGCTGCCGACCGTTCGGCGCGCACGCTGGGGCGCATCGGGCCCCTGATCCTGACCGGTACTGCCGTCTCCTGCGTCGCATTCATGCTCGTGCCGCACGTCGCGCTCCTCGGCGCGGCGGCGCCGGCGCTGTCGCTTGCGCTGATCCTGATCTGGGCCGCGACATCCTCTGCGCTGCGTGCGCCGCCGTTCGTGATGTTCAGCAAGTATGCCGCCGCGCCGGCGCTGCCATGGATGAACGCGCTGGTGCTGACCGGGCTTGCAATCGGCGGCGCGCTCGCGCCGTACCTGGGTGTCACCCTCAGGCATCTCGACCCGCGCCTGCCGTTCGCCGTCTCGAGCGTCGCGCTGCTGGCGGCGACTGCCGGACTGATCTGGGTGGAGCGCCGGCTTGCCGCCCAGCCGGGCGCCGTCGCGCCCGCGCCGTCGCGCACGGGCTTGCCGCGTAACGCATGGTTTTTCGGCCTCGCCTGCCTCATGCTCGCGCTCGGATTCCAGATTCACTTTTCGCTCAACTCGGCGGGGCAGTACCTGCGGTTCGCGCCGCAGGAGCGGCTCGATTACCTGATGCCGGTGTTCTGGATCGGATTCAACCTGGCGATGTTCCCGGGCGCGGCGCTCGCCCGGCGCTTCGGCACCGTGCGCGTGGTGGCGGTCGCTGCGGCGCTCGGCACAGCAGGCGAGTTCGCGGCCGCGCAGGCGCCGTCACTCGAGATGCTCATCGGCGCGCAGCTCGCGGCGGGCGGCGCCTGGGGATGCATACTGATGGCGGGATTCGCCGCGGCAGTGGAATTCGGACGCAGCGGGCGCGAGGGATGGGCGCTCGGCCTGCTGTTTGCCGCGCTCGCCGCCGCAACGCTCGCTCGCATGGGCGCGGTGGTCGCGGGCCTCAATCAGGCGCGCGAGTTCGCCGCGGCGCTTGCAGTGGCGCCGGTCGTACTGTGGTGCGCCGCCACTGCGCTCCTCGCCTGGCTTGCGCTGAGGACACCGCCGCGGGCGCCGGTGTGAGATGATGCGTGCTTTTTGCCGTTAGCCGCAGCCATGTACCTGCACGCCGCGACGATTTTCCTCAGCGCTTTTCTGCTCTTCCTGGTGCAGCCCGTTATCGCCAAGCAGATCCTGCCGTGGTTCGGCGGGGCCGCCTCGGTATGGGCGACCTGCCTTGTGTTCTTCCAATCGGCGCTGCTCTGCGGCTACGCCTACGCCGACTGGACGGCGCGCTTTCTCACCCCGCGGCGCCAGGCCGCACTGCACGTGACGCTGCTCGCGGCGAGCCTGCTGCTGCTGCCGATCATCCCCGACGCGCGCTGGCAGCCGGGGAGCGAGGGTGACACCGGGCCGACGGTGCTGATACTGGGCCTCCTTGGCGCGACCATCGGCCTGCCGTACTTCCTGCTGTCCACGACCAGTCCGCTGGTGCAGGCGTGGTTCTGGCAGCGCTTCCGGCATGCGGTGCCGTACCGCCTGTTTGCGTTGTCGAACTTCGCGTCGCTGCTCGCGTTGCTGGCGTACCCCGTCGCGGTCGAACCGTTTCTGCCGCTTGCCGTGCAGTCCTACGCGTGGTCGGCGGCCTACGCCGTGTTCGTCGTGTTGTGCGCGGCCACCGCCATCGCCAGTTCCCGGCATGCCGTGCAGGCGGGCGCGCAGCGCGACGCAGCGCCGGCGCGGGAGGCCGCCGCCCGCCCGCCCACGTGGCGGGACCGGTCGTTGTGGATCGCGCTCGCGGCCATGGGCTCGTGCCTGCTGCTCGCCGTCACCAACCACCTGACGCAGAACATCGCCTCGATCCCGTTCCTGTGGGTGGTGCCGCTGTCGATCTACCTGATCACCTTCATCCTGTGCTTCGATCACCCGCGCTGGTACCACCGGCCGCTGTTTCTCGCGGCGCTCGTCGTGGCGCTGCCCGTGATGGCGTGGTTCAGCGGCTCGCTCTCGCTGTGGACGGCGGCGCCGATCTTCGCGGCAGGCCTGTTCGTGTGCTGCATGTTCTGTCACGGGGAGCTCTATCTGCTCAAGCCCGGTGCGCGCTACCTGACGAATTTCTACCTGATGATCGCGGTGGGCGGCGCGCTCGGCGCATTGCTGGTGGGTGTCGCAGCCCCGAACGTTCTCCCCGGCTACTTCGAGATCGAGATCACGCTGGTGGCGTGCGCGGCGCTGCTTTTTGTCCGTACGGCGCAGGTGCGCTGGTGGCTGTCCGCGGCCACCGCCGCGGTGCTGGTGGCGACGGTCGCGATCGCCGCGCACAGCGTCAACACCTATCGCAGCCATACCCGCGTCATGGTGCGCAACTTCTACGGCGTCGTGCGCACGCGCGACTTCCGCGACCCGGTGCCGTTTCGCGTGATGTATCACGGCGGCATCAAGCACGGCGGTCAATTGCTCGATCCGGAGTCGCGCAACGCGCCGAGCAGTTACTTCGGCCCGACCAGCGGTTACGGCAGGGTGTTCGCGAGCCTGCCGGAGGGGCCGCGGCGCATCGGCGTGATCGGATTGGGCGCGGGGGCGATCGGCGCTTATGCACGGCGCGGCGACGTGTTCCGGTTCTACGAGATCGATCCGCAGGTGGCGGCGGTGGCGATGATGGAGTTCAGCTTCTTGCGCGACAGCCCGGCACAAGTCGAGGTCGTGCTCGGCGACGGGAGGCTGAGCCTCGGGCGCGAGCCGGACCAGCAATTCGACCTGCTGGCGATCGACGCTTTCTCGGGCGATTCGATTCCCATGCATCTCGTCACGCGCGAGGCGATGGAGATCTACGTGCGGCACATCAAGCCGGGCGGCGCGATCGTGTTCCAGGCGACCAATCGTTACGTCGACATCGCCCCGGTGGTGGAGCGGCTGGCGGCGGCGGCGGGGCTGACGGCGGTGATGATATCGGACTTCCCCGAAAATTCCAGGGACGCGAACTACTGGCTGGCGGACACCGACCAGATCATCGTCACGCGCAATCATGAGCTGCTGTCGGCGGAACCGGTGAAAGCCGCCGCGCAACCGCTCGCGCCGCGCCCCGACTTTCGGATCTGGACCGACGACTTCTACAATCTGCTGCGCGTGCTCAAGCTTTGAGAGCGCTCCCAGCGCGCTTGCGTTTTCTGGATCAACCTGGCCGGCGATTGTCAATCTTCGCGTTGCGCGGAGCGGCAGGCGCGCCGCGCTGATCAAAATTTACGCAAACTAACAGCCTGCCCCGCAAAAAGGAGGCGCCACGGGCTGGGTTCGGAGGTTACCCACAAGGTTGTCCACAGAAAATGTGAATTCTTTATGGCGCCCGTTGGGGCATTGCCCCGGAGGCGCAAAAAGCGCGCAGAGGGAACAGCAAAATTTCCCCTTCGAAGTCAGGGACATGCGAGGGCATGTGCACGGAGATCTGGCATCGGAGTCTCGTGTTTTCAAGGAGTTGCGAAGAATGCGGGGCGCGCTCGCCAAGGCCGGCGCAGAGCGCCTCAGGGGGCGCAGGCGATGCGCGCTTTTGACAACGGTGGCGGGCATCCAAGTGGAGTTTTGAGGCGCCGAATCGCCGCTGGATGGCGCCTCGCGCGGCTATGATATCAACATGCCGCCATAGAGGGGTTTCACTCTACGCCGGGGCCTGCAACTGGCGCACGAAAGCCTCGATCCCGCGCAACAGCATCTCGACGGCGATCGCCGTCAGTATCAGCCCCATCAGGCGCTCCAGCGCGAGCAGGCCGCGTTCACCGACGAGCTTGCTGATCCGCTCGGCGAACAGCAGCAGCGCGAGCGTGATCGCCATGGCCACCACCAGCGCGGTCACCCATTGCACTATTCTTTCGGGCGCGCGCGAGACCAGCAACACCACCGTCGCCATGGCGGTCGGTCCGGCGATCGAAGGTATCGCAAGCGGCACGATGAAGGGTTCGCCCGCCTGCGGCCTGTCGCCAAACACGCCTTCCGGATGCTTGAAGATGATGCGCAGCGCGATCAGGAACAGGATCACCCCGCCGGCGATGTTGAGCGAGGAATCGGACAGTCCCAGCAGGTCGAGAAACTGCCGGCCGGTGAAGACGAAGACGAGCAGCACCGTGAAGGCGATCGCGCATTCGCGCACGATGATGGTGACGCGCCGTGCCGGATCGACGTCCTTGAGCAGAGCGATGAAGATCGGGATGTTCCCCAAGGGGTCCATCACCAGCAACAGGATCAGGGCCGCGGATGCGAAGGTCAGTTCCATGAGATCGGTTCAGGACCGGTGTCGGGGAGGCGCTTGCCGCTGCTTCCGGAAACCCTGCGCGGATGCGTTGCGTTCCACCGCGGGTCTGCGCGTGGAGGTTTGGGGAGGCCATGGCTGGGGGATGACACGGCTATTGTCGGGGGCGTGACCCGATTGGTCAATTGGTTCGTCCGGCGCTAGCAGCCTGTCGGACTTAACTGTCCGGCAGGCTGCTATAAGCAAAACCGGCTGCTGATTTCACACACTGCGACCTTAAACCATCTCAAACACAAAGCGGCCTCGGCATGCATGGATCTTCACCGTTCTGGCCACTCGAATCCGTTTCTTACCCGTTTTTTCTCAGCCGGTTTTGCCTAAGGAGCTTGTCGCACCGTTAGTCCGACAAGCTCCTAGGCAAATTCATTGACAATCCGCCCCGCGTTTCATATCGTTGCCACCTCCCCGACAATGACCTGCGCCGCGTATTTTCAGCGTGCAGTTGCATCGCATGGACACGATCGAAACCCCGCACGGAAAAACGCGGCCTGACCCGAGGGTGCAGGCGGCCATCGGCCACTGGGCGCCGCGGTTCGTCACGAACGGCGTGCCCCTCACCGATTTCCAGGAAGTCACCGCGGGGATCACGCGCTGGGAGGAATGGTGCGCGGCGTGGTGCGCACGGGCCGCCGTGCATGAAGCGCTCGCCCGCGACGCGCTCGCTTCCGGTTTCCGCCTTTCCGCCGGAGAGCATTTCAATCGCGCCCACAAGTACCGGCCGCAGAGCGCGGACTGGCTGGCACGGCAGTTCGGACTGCCGCCGGCATGATCGGGAATCAACCCGGTGGCGAAAGTACACTCCCTTACGCGCTGATCCCAGGAGAAGTGCATGGCCCGCAGAACGAAGAAAGCCGAGCCGAGGCTCGTCAAGCCCTCGGACATCGATCCCAAGCGCCGTCCGCGGGAAGGTCCTGACGGACTCTACGACCCTGCCGACCCGGGACACCGCTGGGAGCGGCCGCTGCAGGCGCCGGGCCGGATGCAGGTCGATTTCGAGGAGCGTGTCGATTTCCGCCGGCTGCACGAGTATCGCCTTGCGCGCACCCGCAATGCGCTCGCGAAGTCGAAGCTCGGCGCGCTGCTGGTATTCGACCAGTACAACATCCGCTACATCTCGAGCACCGTCATTGGCGAGTGGGCGCGCGACAAGCTCACGCGCTGGTGCCTTCTCACCGGCAACGGCGAACCGTGGGTGTGGGATTTCGGTTCCGCCGCGCGGCATCACAAGCTCTATGCGCCGTGGCTACCGAAGAATCACTGCCTCGCCGGGCTCACCGGACTGAGAGGCGCGGTGTCGCCCAAGGTGGGGCTGTTCGAAGCGGCGGCGAAGGAGGTCCGGGATATCCTGGTGCAGGAAGGTGTCGCCGACATGCCGCTCGGCATCGACGTGGTCGAACCGCCGTTTCTCTTCGCGCTGCAGAAGCTCGGCGTCAAGGTGCAGGACGGCCAGCAGGTAATGCTCGATGCACGCGAGATCAAGAGCCACGACGAGATCACGCTGCTAAACATGGCGGCGGCGATGGGCGACGGCGTCTACCAGGACATCTACGAAGCGCTGAAGCCGGGCGTGCGCGAGAGCGAGATCGTTGCCTTGGCGACCAGGCGCTTCTACGAAATGGGCTCTGACTGCGTGGAAGCGGTCAACGCCATCGCGGGCGAGCGCTGCAGCCCGCACCCGCACAACTTCACCGATCGCCTGATTCGCCCCGGCGATCAGGCGTACTTTGACCTCATCCAAACTTACATGGGCTACAAGACGTGCTACTACCGCACGTTCACCGTCGGCAGCGCGACGCCGGCGCAACACGATGCCTATCGCAAGGCGCGGGAATGGATGGACAACGCGATCGACTCGCTCAAGCCCGGAGTTTCGACCGACCGCGTCGTGCAGGCGTTTCCCAAGGCCCAGGAGATCGGCTTCGAGACCGAGATGGCTGCATTCGGCCTGAACTTCTGCCATGGCCTCGGCCTCGGTCTGCACGAACGGCCGCTCATCTCGCGGGTGAACTCGTTCAAGGACTCATACGAACTGAAGGCCGGCATGGTGTTTGCGGTGGAGACCTTCTGCCCGGCGAAAGACGGCATCTCCGCGGCGCGCATCGAGGAGGAAGTGGTGCTGACACCCGATGGCGCGAAGATCATCACGCTCTTTCCGGCGCAGGAGTTGCCGATCGCGAACAAATACTGATCGGCCGCGGGAACATTGGGACCGAAGGGGCTGTTGATGATTCGACACATGGATGCTTCGAAAAGGCGCACGAGTACGACCGCGGCCGATAACGACATCGGGCGCGACGTGCGGCTCGAGCTTTATCGCATGCAGGTGGAACTCCGCTATTGCGAAAAGCGCGCCTACGACTTGTTCCTCCAGAACCTCATCAAGGGCACGAGCCATCTGTCGCTTGGGCAGGAGGCGATCGCCGCTGCATTCGGCGTGGCGATGCGGCCCGACGACTGGACCTTCTGCACCTATCGCGGCCATGCGCACACGCTTGCGCGCGGGGCATCGATGGCGGGCGTGCTGGGCGAACTGATGGGGCGCGAGTGCGGACTGCTGGGCGGCAAGGGCGGCTCGATGCATCTGACCGACGTCACGAAGGGCGCGATGGGCTCCTACGCCATCATCGGCGCGCACCTGCCGGTCGCCGCCGGCGCGGCGTGGAGCGCGCAGTACCGCGGCACCGAACAGGTGGCGGTATGCTTTTTCGGCGATGGCACCACCAATATCGGGGCGTTCCACGAGGCGCTCAATTTCTCCGTGGTGTGGAAGCTGCCGGTGATTTTCGTGTGCGAGAACAATCTTTACATGGAATACACGCCGATCGGCTCGGTCACGGCGGTGCAGCACCCCGCGGCGGATCGAGCGTCGGCCTACGGTCTGGAAAGGATCATCGTCGATGGCAACGACGCCGACGAGGTGTATCGCACGGCCGTGGAATACATGGCGCGCGCGCGCAAGGGCGGCGGGCCGGCCCTGATCGAGGCCATGACCTACCGCCACAGCGGCCACTCGCGCGCCGATCCGGCGAAATACCGGCCGGAGGGAGAACTCGACAAATGGCTCGAACGCGACCCGCTCAAGCTCTACCGCGAGCGGCTGCTCGGGTTGGGAATCGTGGAGGCGACGCTGAAGGACATCGAGGACGAGACCATGCACAAGGTCGATGGGGCGACGGCGACCGCCAAGGCGTCGCCGCCGCCGTCGCTCGATGCGATCGCGAAAAACGTCTGGGCGGATGGAGGCGCGGCATGGCGGAACTGACCTATCGCGACGCGGTCGCCGCGGGCATCGCGCAGGAGATGGCGCGCGACGAGCGCGTGGTATTTTTGGGCGAGGATATCGGTGCGGCGGGCGGCGTGTTCAAAACCACGGTCGGGCTGCTGGAGCAGTTCGGTCCGAAACGCGTGCGCGATACGCCGATCTCCGAGCAGGCGATCCTCGGCGCGGCGATGGGAGCGGCGATGACGGGATTGCGGCCGATAGCCGAGATCATGTTCTCGGATTTTCTCGCGGTGTGTTGGGACCTGGTCGCCAACGAGATTGCCAAGACTCGTTACATGACCGACGGGCAGATCAGCCTGCCGCTCGTCATCCGCACCGCAAACGGCGCGGGTTCGCGCTTCGGCGCGCAGCATTCGCAGGCGGTGGAGAACTGGGCGATGGCGATTCCCGGCATCAAGGTCGTGGCGCCGGCTTTTCCTGCGGACGTGAAAGGATTGCTTGCCGCCGCGGTGCGCGATCCCGATCCGGTGCTGTTCTTCGAGCAGAAATCGCTGTACGCGCTGAAGGGCGAGGTGCCCGACGGCGAGCACGTCGATCAACTGGGCAAGGCCAGGGTGCTGCGGCAGGGCAAGGACTGCACGATCGTCGCGCTCGCGCTGATGGTGCACCGGGCGCTGGATGCGGCGGCGATCCTGGAACGCGATCACGGCATCTCGTGTACGGTCGTGGATGTGCGTTCACTGGTGCCGCTCGACACGCAGACCATCCTTTCCGAGGTGGTGAAGACCGGCCGGCTCGTGACCGTGGAGGAGAATCCGCGGCTCTGCGGCTGGGGCGCGGAGATCGCCTCCATCGTGGCCGATGAATGTTTCTGGGACCTCGACGGGCCCATCGTGCGCATCACGACGCCGCACCAGCCGCTGCCGGCGGCCGACCAGTTGGAGGACAACACCATCCCATCCGTGGAGCGTGTCGTGAAGACGATTCGGGAGTCGGTGGACTAGTGACCCCCTCCCCAACCCTCCCCCTTGACGGGGGAGGGATAGGGTGGGGGTGGAACGCGTGGTGCGCGAAATCCGCGAGCGTATCGATTGAAAAGTAAAACGCGTGGTAGGGGTTAAGAGGCAATTAGCCACAGAGTTCACAGAGGACACAGAGAAGGACCAGAGAAAGAAGAGCGGATCGGGTTTCTGCTGGGGCTTTTCTCTGTGATCTCTGTGCTCTCTGTGGCTGAGGGGTTTGGGAGTCGTAGATGGATGTAATCATGCCGCAACTCGGAGAGACGGTCACCGAGGGCACGGTCACGAAGTGGTACAAGCAGATCGGCGACGCCATCCGGGCGGATGAGGCCCTGTTCGATGTCGAGACCGACAAGGTCAGCACCGAAATCCCGGCGCCGGCGACCGGCGTGCTGGCAGAAATTCTCGTCGCGGAAGGCGCGACCGCTGAGGTCGGCGCCCGGTTGGCGGTGATACGCGAGTCGGCGCAGCAACAGGTACCGAGTGCTTCAGCGGCTTCGACAGCGGTGCCGACTAACGTGGCACCTGCAATGGGTACGGCAAAACGGTCGACGACTGCCGGGCCGGAAGGGGCGGCGCGCGCGCGCGGTGCTGGGGACAGGCTGTCGCCGGTAGTACGCAAGCTCCTTGCCGAGCACGCTCTCGATCCGCGGGCCATTAACGGCACTGGCCGCGACGGGCGCGTCACGCGCGAAGACGTGCTGGACTACGTCGCGAAGGGCGGCGCGGCACGACCGGCCCTGGCCACGGCGCGAATCGAGACGCCGGCGCCGCACGCCGTATCCGCGGCAGGCGGCGGGGACACCACCATCGCGCTCGGCAATGTGCGCCGTCGCACGGCCGAGCACATGGCAAAGTCGTGGACCACGACGCCGCACGTGTTGCAGGCGGTCGAAGCGGATTTCCACCGCGTCGAACAGGCGCGGCAGGTCCATGGCGCCGAGTGGAAACAGCGCGAGGGCTTCGCGCTCACCTACCTTCCGTTCGTGGCGTGCGCGGTGTCGATTGCGCTCACCAAATTTCCCAATCTTAATTCCACTTTCAACGGCGACAGCCTCACGCTGCACCGGCGCGTGAATCTCGGCATCGCGGTCGACCTCGGGGGAGAGGGGCTGGTGGTGCCGGTGGTGAAGGACGCGTCCGCGAAGTCGCTGCCGCAGATCGCGCGCGAAATCAATGACTTCGCCACGCGCGCGCGCGCGAATCGGCTCAAGCCGGATGAGATCACGGAAGGCACTTACACCATCACGAACAACGGCGCATTCGGTACCCTCTTTACCGCGCCTATCATCAACCCGCCGCAGGTGGCGATTCTCTCCACCGACGCCGTGCGCAAGAAGCCGTGGGTGGTCGAATCCCCGGAGGGCGACAGCATTGCGATCCGGCCGGTGGGAATGCTGGCGCAGACCTTCGATCATCGCGCGGTGGACGGGGCGTACGCGGCGGCGTTCCTGCGCGAGGTGAAAGCGATCATCGAAACGCAGCTCTGGACGCAGGCGCTGCAGGCGTGACTCGAAGGATGAAGGCGGAAGGATGATGGATGAAGTCCGTAGGTTGGGATAAGCGAAGCGCATCCCAACGATGGCGGTGGCGCGCGGGACGTGTTGGGGTTCGCTTTGCTCACCCCAACCTTCTACTGCAGGCGTGAGGCCAAATGATGAATGCGGAACGCGGAGTGCGGAGTGCGAGGTAATTTTGTTCTCGTCGATGAGGGAGATTGAAATTGGCTAAGGCACGGCGTGGCGCACTGGTCGATCCGGCGTGGGTGCACGCCCATCGCAACGATCCCAAGGTCAAGCTGATCGAGATCGCGGGCATGAACCAGGACCAGATGCAGGCCTACAGGGCGGGACACGTGCCGGGCGCGGTGTGCTGGCCGTGGAAGGAGATGCTGTGGGACTCGCACCGGCGCGAGTTTCCCGCGCCGGAGGAATTCGCGCGGCGCTGCGGC
>JACQGN010000216.1 GCA_016199545.1 Betaproteobacteria bacterium
GGCCCTTGGTGAGGCCGTAGACTCCATTGTTCTCGACGATGTACACCATGTTGACGCCGCGCCGCATGCAATGTGCGAACTGGCCGAGCCCGATCGACGCCGAGTCGCCGTCGCCGGACACGCCGATGTAGAGCAGATCGCGGTTGGCGAGATTGGCGCCGGTCAGCACCGACGGCATGCGGCCGTGCACGCTGTTGAAGCCGTGCGAATTGCCGAGGAAGTAATCCGGCGTTTTCGACGAGCAGCCGATGCCGGAGAGCTTCGCCATCCGGTGCGGCTTGAGGTCGATCTCCCAGCAGGCCTGCACGATCGCGGCGCTGATCGAATCGTGGCCGCAGCCTGCGCACAGCGTGGAGACCTTGCCTTCGTAGTCGCGCCGCGTGTAGCCGACGCTGTTCTTCGCGAGCGTCGGATGGTGCATCTGCGGTTTTGCAAGATAAGTCATTTTTCAGTCGTCAGTCGTCAGTTGGCAGGCGTCACTCTTCACCCTTCACTCTTCACTCTTCACCCCTCATCCCGCCTTCTTCAGCGGCACCACCGTGCGCGCCGAGGCGTGCTGTGAAATCTGATCGACGATGAAGCGCGCCGTGATCGGCGTGCCGTCGTAATGCAACACCGAGAGCAGCCGCGTCGGGTTGACCTTCGCTTCGTTGACCAGCAGCGTCTTCAGCTGCGCGTCGCGGTTCTGCTCGACCACGAATACCCACGGATGCGAACTGACGAAGTCGTTGATCTCCTCCTGGAACGGGAAGCCGCGCACCCTGAGCGCGTTGATGTGGATGCCGCGGGTCGCGAGCACGTCGAGCGCTTCCTGCATTGCCGGGCTGGTCGAGCCGTAGAAGATCGCGCCGAAGCGTGCCGGCTTTTCGGAAGGATGCAGCAGCGGTCTCGGCACAAGCTGCTTTGCCGTTTCAAACTTGCGCAGCAGGCGCTGCATGTTGTCGACGTAATCGGGCCCCGCCTCGCTGTAACCCGCGTAACGGTCCTTGGTGGTGCCGCGCGTGAAATACGCGCCGCGCGTCGGGTGCGTGCCCGGGTAGGTGCGGTAGGGAATGCCGTCGCCGTCGACGTCGAGATAACGCCCGAAGTCCTTGCCCGATTCCAGGTCGGCGTGCGTCATCACCTTGCCGCGATCGTAGCCGCGGGCGTCGTCCCAGTGAAACGGTTCGCAAAGCCGCGTGTTCATGCCGATGTCGAGATCGGTCATGACAAACACCGGCGCCTGCAAGCGCTCGGCCAGGTCGAAGGCGAGCGCCGAGAACTCGAAGCATTCGGTCGGGTCCTCGGGAAACAGCAGCACGTGCTTGGTGTCGCCGTGAGAGGCGTAGGCGCAGCACAGCAGGTCGGATTGCTGGGTGCGCGTGGGCATGCCGGTCGACGGGCCGCCGCGCTGCACGTCGATCAGCACTACCGGGATCTCGGCGAAATGCGCGAGCCCGATGAACTCGGTCATGAGCGAGATGCCGGGACCGGAGGTTGCGGTGAACGAGCGTGCGCCGTTCCAGCCCGCCCCGATCGCGATCCCGATCGAGGCGAGTTCATCCTCGCCCTGCACGATCGCGTAACGATGCTTGCCGGTGGCGGGATCGACCCGCAGCTTCTGGCAATGCCTGATGAACGCCTCGGCGAGCGAAGACGACGGCGTGATCGGGTACCACGCGCACACGGTCGCCCCGCCGTAGACGGCGCCCAGCGCCGCGGCACTGTTGCCGTCCACGAAGATCTTGTTGCCGACGTTGTTGGCGCGGCGCACGCGTATCCCGAGCGGAACGGGCAGGTTCTGCGTCGCGTAATCGCGCCCGAGCCGCAGCGCCTTGACGTTCGATTGCAGCAGCGCCTCCTTGCCCTTGTACTGCTCGGAGAAGAGCTTTTCGATCTCGCTCGGCTCGATCTCCAGCAGCGCCGAGAGCGCGCCGACGTAGATGATGTTCTTGAAGAGCTGCCGTTGCCGCGGATCACTGTAGGTCGCGTTGCAGATTTCGGTGAGCGGCATGCCGACGGCGTGGACATCGTCGCGGAACTTCGACTTCGGCTGCGGCTTGGAGCTGTCGTAGAAGAGATATCCGCCGGACTCGATTTCCTTCACGTCGGCGTCCCACGTCTGCGGATTCATCGCGACCATGAGATCGACGCCTCCGCGCCGGCCCTGGTAGCCGGTTTCGTTCACCCGCACCTCGTACCACGTCGGCAGACCCTGGATGTTGGACGGGAAGATGTTGCGCGGGGAGACCGGCACGCCCAAGCGCAGGATGGCGAGCGCGAAGAGTTCGTTGGCGCTCGCCGAACCCGAGCCGTTGACGTTGGCGAACTTGACGACGAAATCGTTGACAGCCTCGACCCGCTTAACCATGGCGGCTTCTCATTGAGACAGAGATCATGACGAACCCTTTACAGCTTGTTCCAATGTCGATCGCCGCAATAAAAGTTTGTCACGCGCAAGTCCGACAAACTTTTATGCCGCTTTGCGCTGCGGGCTGCGGCAGGCCGGGCCCGCGTGCGTCATGTCGAGCAGGAATTTCTGCATGTCCCAGGCGCCGGTGGGGCAACGCTCCGCGCACAGGCCGCAATGCAGGCAGACGTCCTCGTCCTTCACCATGACGCGGCCCGTCATCTTGAGCGGCTCCGAGGCGTAGAGGTCCTGGCCGGCGTGCGGTGCCGGCGCATTCAACTGCGTGCGCAGCTCCGTCTCCTCGGCATTCGGCGTGAAGGTGATGCAATCCATCGGGCAGATGTCCACGCACGCATCGCACTCGATGCAGAGCTTCCCGCTGAATACCGTCTGCACGTCACAGTTCAAGCAGCGCTGCGCCTCGGCGAATGCGGTCTTCACGTCGAAGCCGAGCTCGACCTCGACCTTGATGTCCTTCAGCGTGATCTTCTTGTCCTGCCACGGCACCTTGTAGCGCAGCTCGTTCGAGATCTGGTTGTCGTAGCTCCACTCGTGAATGCCCATTTTCTGCGATACCAGCGTGACGCCCGGCGCCGGGCGTTCCCGGATGTCCTCGCCGTTCAGGAGCTTGTCGATCGAAATCGCGGCATCATGCCCGTGCGCCACGGCCCAGATGATGTTCTTGGGGCCGAACGCCGCGTCGCCGCCGAAGAACACGCTGGGCAGCGTCGACTGCATCGTGAGCTTGTCGACCACCGGCATGCCCCATTTGTCGAACTCCAAGCCGATGTCGCGTTCCATCCACGGAAACGCATTCTCCTGGCCGATTGCGACCAGCACGTCGTCGCATTCGAAATGCTGGTCGGGTTCGCCGGTGGGCACCAGGCTGCGCCGGCCGCTCTCGTCGTACACCGCCTTCACCTTTTCGAAGGTCATGCCGGTCAGCTTGCCGTTGCTGCGTTCGAAAGTCTTGGGCACGAGGTAGTTGAGGATGGGAATGCCTTCGTGGGTTGCATCCTCTTTTTCCCACGGGCTCGCCTTCATTTCGTCGTAACCCGAGCGCACGATCACCTTCACGTCGTCGCCGCCGAGCCGCTTGGAGGAGCGGCAGCAGTCCATCGCGGTGTTGCCGCCGCCCAGCACGATGACGCGCCTGCCGATCTTGTTGATGTGCCCGAAAGACACGCTGGAGAGCCAGTCGATGCCGATGTGGATGTTGGCGGCCGCATCCTTGCGCCCGGCGATTTCCAGATCGCGGCCGCGCGGCGCGCCGGAGCCGATGAAGATCGCATCGTAGCCCTCGGATATGAGCTTCTTGAGACTGTCGATTCTCACCCCCGGTTTGAACTCGACCCCGAGAGCGAGGATGTAGCCCACTTCCTCGTCGATCACTTCCATCGGCAGCCGGAAACGTGGAATCTGGGACCAGATCATGCCGCCCGCGCGGGGATCCTGGTCGAACACGGTCACCTGGTAGCCGAGCGGCGCGAGATCGCGCGCGACCGTGAGAGAGGCGGGGCCCGCGCCGACACAGGCGATGCGTTTGCCGTTCTTGCGGGCCGCCGGTTTCGGCAGGCGCGCCTTGATGTCATCGCCCTTGAAATCGGCGGCGACACGTTTCAGGCGGCAGATGGCGACCGGTTTGGGCTGCGGGCCGTGCTCGCCGGCAGAAGGCTTGCGCATCTCGATGTTGCCTTCCTCGACGCGTCCACGGCGGCATGCGGGTTCGCACGGCCGGTCGCACGTGCGTCCGAGGATGCCGGGGAAGACGTTCGATTGCCAGTTGACCATGTAGGCGTCGCTGTAGCGGCCCGCCGCGATCAGCCGGATGTACTCGGGGACGGGGGTGTGGGCGGGGCACGCCCATTGGCAATCGACAACCTTGTGGAAGTACCCAGGGTCTTGAATATTGGTGGGTTTCAAATCGCTCCTCCGCTACGCCGCGGTGGTTGCTGCTCGGCTGCACCGGATAGCGATACTAACGCCTGAGCCCAAGAACGGTTTAATCGCGCGCTGAAAAATGGCGCTTAGTTTACGCTTTTGTCGCGATGCTGAAAAGGCCGTTATTTCAGCGGTTTGTGACGACAAAGTCCGACAAAGTGTAGGGGATTTGAAGCCCCGCTAGGAGTGTGTCGGCACAAAGTCCGACACACTCCTACCGGCTGGGGCCGATCGCGTGCGCGGCGCGCAGTCCGGTGATCGCCTCGGGTGCGAGCCCGAGAAAATCGCGCAGGACTTCCTCGGTGTGCTCGCCCAGCGCTGGCGCCGGCGTGCGCACCGCGCCCGGTGTGGCGGACATGCGCACGACGGGGGCGACGACACGGATGCGACCCGCGCGCGGGTGATCGACTTCGACCAACGAGCGGCGCGCCTTCACCTGCGGGTGATCGACGACCTGCGCGAAATCGTTCACCGCCCCGACGGGAACGCCGGCTTCGACCAACAGCTTTTCCCACTCCTCGTAGCTGCGCGCGCGAAATACCTGCTCCAGTCTAGGGATCAGGCTGTCGCGGTTCTTCACCCGATCCTGGTTGGTGCGGTAGCGCGGGTCATCGGCCAGTTCGGGACACCCGATCAGCGGGCAGAACGTCTTCCACAATTTTTCGCTCGCCACCGCGAGCGCGAGATCGCGCGTTTTGGTACGAAATGTCTGGTACGGGAGGAGGGATGCGTACGTTGTACCCATCGGCCCCGGCACGATGCCATCCGCCAGATAGTTGCCGATGGCGGTGTTGAGCCACGATAACTGGCCATCCATCATCGACACGTCGAGTGCCTGGCCCTCGCCCGTGCGCTGCCGGACGCGCAGCGCGGCGAGGATGCCGAAGGCTGCGTACATGCCGGCGGTGAGGTCCGCGATCGAGGTGCCGGCGCGCACCGGGCGCCCCCCGGCCTCGCCGGTGACGCTCATCATGCCGCTTTCCGCCTGCACCACCAGATCGAGCGCCGCGCGGTCGCGATATGGCCCGTCCTGCCCGAAGCCGGAAATCGAGCAGTAGATGATGCCGGGATTGCGCGCGCGCGCGCGGGGATAGTCGAGGTCGAGTTTTTCAAGCGTTCCCACGCGGAAATTCTCGACCACCACGTCGCAGCGCTCGATCAGGCTGAAGAAAATCTCTTTGCCGCGCGGGTGTTTCAGGTTGACCTCGATGTCCTTCTTGTTGCGGTGCAGGCTCGTGAAATAGCCGGTTTCGCCGCCCGGGAGCGGTGCGCCCCAGCCGCGCGCGATGTCGCCGGCGCCGTAGGCTTCGAGCTTGAATACCTGCGCACCGTAATCGGCCAGCATGGTGGAACAGAACGGCCCGGCGAGCGCGTGGGTGAGATCGAGTACCTTGATGTCTTCGAGTGGCTGTTGCATCTACTTTTTTTTCGGCAGGTAGAGGTCGGTGATCGAACCTTCCGCGATCTCGGCGGCGAAGAACACCGTTTCGGACAGCGTCGGGTGCGGATGGATGGTAAGTGCGATATCGGTCGCGTCGGCGCCCATTTCGAGCGCCAGCACCGTCTCGGCGATGAGTTCGCCGGCATTGACGCCGACCATGGCCGCGCCGAGCAGGCGGCGGCTGTTCCTGTCGAACAGCAGTTTCGTCATCCCGTCGTCGCGCCCGGTGGCGAGCGCGCGGCCGCTCGCTGCCCACGGAAACACCGCCTTCTCGTACTCGATGCCCTGCTCCCGGGCCTCGGTTTCGCCGAGTCCCATCCATGCAATCTCGGGGTCGGTGTAGGCGACCGACGGAATCGCGCGCGCGTCGAAGAACGCCTTGTGTCCGGCGATGACCTCGGCCGCGATCTTGCCTTCGTGGCTCGCCTTGTGCGCGAGCATCGGTTCGCCGCAGATGTCGCCGATGGCATGAATGTGCGGCACATTGGTGCGCAGTTGCTTGTCCACCGGGACGTAGCCACGTTCGTCGACGTTGACGCCCGCCGCTTCCGCCCTGATCTCGCGCCCATTCGGACGGCGGCCCACCGACATCAGGATGGTATCAAAAGTGTCGCCAGTCGTACCGGATGCGTCTTCGAAGGTGACCTTCAGCCCCGTCTTCTGCGCTTCGATCTTCGTCACTCTGGTTTTGAGCAGTATTTTTTCGTAGCGCTTTTCGATGCGCTTGTGGAGCACTCGCACCACGTCCTGGTCCGCGCCGGGGATGAGCGAGTCCATGAGTTCCACTACCGTGATCTTCGCGCCGAGCGCATCGTAGACGGTCGCCATCTCCAGCCCGATGATGCCACCGCCGATGACAAGCAGCCGCTTCGGCACCTCGGGCAACTCCAGTGCGCTGGTCGAGTCGACGATGCGCCGGTCCTCGTAGGGAAAACCGGGAATGCGCGCGACCGACGAGCCCGCAGCAATGACGCAATGGTCAAAGGCCACGGTTTTCTCGCCCTCGGACGTGTGCACCTTGATGGTGTGGGGCGAGGCAAATGACCCTTCGCCTTGCACGACTTGTACCTTGCGCTGCTTGGCGAGCCCCGCGAGCCCCCGCGTCAGTTTGCCGACGACGCCGGATTTCCAGGCGCGAAGCTTGTCGAGATCGATCTTCGGCTTGTCGAAGCTCACCCCGGCGCGCGCCATCTCGCCGGCTTCGGTGATGACCTTGGCGACGTGCAGCAGCGCCTTCGAAGGAATGCAGCCGACGTTGAGACAGACCCCGCCCAGCATCGGATAACGCTCGACCAGCACGACCTTCTTGCCGAGGTCTGCGGCGCGGAACGCCGCCGTATAACCGCCGGGGCCGGCTCCGAGCACGACGACTTCCGCGTAGATGTCGGCGCTTTCCACCAAAGGCGAGCGGCTGGAGGCGAGAGGCGCGGACGGCGCAGGAGGCGTCGGGCGGGAGGCTTGGGGTGTGGGTGCCGCAGGCGCGGCCGGCGCCACGGCTTCGGCGGCGCCCGCTTCCAGCGTGAGGATCAGCGCGCCTTGCGATACCTTGTCGCCGACCTTGATCTTGATTTCCTTCACCACGCCCGCGGCGGGCGAAGGAATCTCCATCGTGGCTTTGTCCGATTCAAGCGTGACAAGCGAGGCCTCCCTCTCGATTGCGTCGCCCGGCTTGACCAGTACTTCGATGACGGGAATGTTCTTGAAATCCCCGATATCGGGGACCTTGACCTCAATCAGATTGGGCATACTCAGATTCGTGAACAGTGAACAGCAAACGGTGAACAGCGAACGGTGAGCGGTGAGCGGTGAGCGGTGAGCGGTCAAGCAGTCAGCGGTGAATCGTGGCTGAGGGAGTGATCCGCGAGAAGTGATCAACAGGCAGCCGTCAGTGGGCGACGATATCGACCAAAAGCCGTAGTGGTAGGAGGGTTTCACCGTTCACCATTTACC
>JACQGN010000217.1 GCA_016199545.1 Betaproteobacteria bacterium
GCGCCGATCAGGCAATGCAGGTGCAGATGCTGGGTGAGGGTCTGGCCCCAGGTGTGCAGCACGAGCGTGGCAGCGATTTCGCCTCCCAGCCAGCGCGGGTTCGCGCCGAACTCGACGAGTGTCGCCGAGACGCTTTGGAACAGCATCGTGTAGAGCGTGCGCGGGTTGCCCTGTGCGAGCGCGTTCAATGCGTGCGGCAGGGTGAACACCAGGTGGAAATAGGGCACGGGCAGCAGTTCCGCGCGCCGTTGTGCGAGCCAGCGCTCCTTGGCGAGCGTCTGGCACTTCGGGCAGTGCCGGTTGCGGCAGGAGTGATACACGTAGCGCTGCGTGCCGCAGGCCTCGCAGGCGCGCACTTCGCCCCCGAGCGCCGCCGTGCGGCAGCGCTCGATCGCGGCAAGCGCCCGCTGCTGCGCCGCACACAGCCGGTGCGCGGCTTGATACCCCGCACCGTGCATCCGCACGATGTCGGCGAGTTCGAGGCGGCGGCTGCGCGCGCGCGGTTCTCGCGCGCCCACGGCGCGCTAGCGCCGCTTGAGCGGGTCGGTGTCCAGCAATTCCAGCGGCGAGGGCGTGCCCGCCAGGTGCTTGCGCGCGAGATGGAAGTACCAGAAATGTGCAGCTGCACATTTGATCTATTGTGGGCAGTAAGTTGTTATGTGCAGTAGCCCTCGCAGCTCGTTGATTGGGAAGGTGCACGGTTGCCGGAATTCAGCATAATTTCTGGGCTGGACGTGGAGGTCCTCGACTCGGAACGGGCAGCCGTGACCTCCGCCGTACTACAGCGAGTGCAGCCACTCGAGCAGTGTTTTGTTCTGGGTCCAGGACGGCATTTTGGGCAGTGGGGTATCGTCGGCGACTTTCTCGAGGGCCTTTCGTTTCATTTCGAGATTTGCCCGTGCATAGATCTGGGTCGTTTTCACATCCACATGTCCGAGGAAGTCGCGGATGATTTCGAGCGAGACGCCGCTCTGCAGTAGGTGCATGCCCTTGGTATGGCGCAAGCTGTGTGGGCTCACCGGCTGTGTAAAGCCGGGGTGATCGCTCCGCACTGCCTGGACGTAGTTTTGCAGCACATAGCGGACGCCTGAGCGCGAGAACCGTTCGCCCTGTCGGTTTTGGAATAGCGGGTGGTCAGCGTGTTCTGGGCGATCCAGGCTGTTTTCGCGAAGGTGATCGCGCAGGAGCTGAACCGTCGCGTCCATCAACGGCACCGCGCGCATTTTGCGCCCTTTACCCATGAGCCTCACCTGCGCGGGCGAATTCAGGCGCACATCGCCAGCGCTGAGGTCGATCACCTCCTGCACCCGAGCACCAGTGTCGTAAAGCACGCTCAACAAGACCGCATCTCTACGGCCTTCACGGGAGCGCAAGTCGGGTTGCGCCAAGATCAGCGCGAGGTCCTCTTTGGAGAGGTAACCGACGTTCTGACGTGCGTGGCGCTGCAGCGGAATGGCCAGAATCTGCTGGCATTGCAGCATACGTTCCGGCACATCCGATTGCACGTATCGGAAGAACGCATGCAGCACCGCGAGGCGATGGTTTTGCGTGCGGATCGAGGCGTGCCGGTCCTTGCCCAGGTGATCGAGGAAGGCTTCCACCAGGGGAGCATCGATGTGCGCGAGAGACAGTCGCTCCAAGGCGATGCCGTGCCCGTCGCGGCAGAACCGCAGCAGCAGGGTGAACACATCGCGATAAGCCTTGATGGTGTTGGGACTCAGGTTGCGCTGTGCGGCCAGGTAGTGCGTCAGGAAGCTGGTCATGTGCACGGAGAAGTCGGTCGGTTTCATGAGGCGATCCTCCGCGGGATGACATCACCAAACGCGGCGTTGGCGCGCACGCTGATCTCCGGAAACAACTCGGCGGTCAAATGCAAATAGCGCTGCGTTCCGGCCAGCGACTGGTGACCCAAATAGGTCGCCAGCACCGGCAGCTTGGCGTCGAGGTCCGCGCCCTCGCGGTACCAGCGCAGCAGGCTGTGGACGGCCATCGTGTGGCGAAGATCGTGCACGCGCGGCCCCTTGCCCCGGCCGGCATGCGCGATCCCGCAGCGCAGGAGCAGCTCCCGGTAGAGCCAATAAACCGTTGGCAGACTCAACGGCCCGCCATGTGACGATGGGAAGAAGAACGCATCGGGCGGACGAGTTCCAAAGCTCGCGGTGTACCGTTGCAGACGCTGCACGAGCGGCAAGGCGGGTGGAACCAGTCGATCCTTGCCGAACTTGGCCTCGCGCACCGTCAAGACACCCCGGTTAAGGTCGACATCGGCCACACGCAGATGCAAGACCTCGTTCACCCGGAAGCCGCACCCGTAGAGGAGGCGCAAGACTTCGGGCATGACCAAGTGGCGTAGCGGCGCGCGTGCGGTCGGCGTGAGTTGATCGACCGCCTGAAGCAATTGCTGAACCTCGGTGTGGGTCAGGATGCGCGGGCAGAATCCGCTGCTGACCTTTGCCGACAGCGATCGGTCTGGGACATAGGCGCAATACCCGAGGCGGTACAGGTAGCCGGCGAACTGGCGTACCAGCGAGATGCGGCACTGCTGCGTCCTCGCGCTCTCATGGGGTTGCTTGGCAAGCCACTGCTGGGTGAGGGGGCGCGGCAACTCGCACCGCAGTAGCCCCTCGGCACTCAGATAGCGATCAAAACACCCGAGTATCCGGGTACCCTCGCCGAAGCGGTAGCCACACGCCTGTTTCGTCTGAACGAACTGTTCCATGAGCGAGGCAAGAGGGCTTTGAAACCGAGGCCGGAGCTCGCTAATCGTCATGACGCAGCTCCTCGGTATCCAATGCAGCGCCGCGCAAGGACTCCACGTCGGCTTTGGCGTAGATCATCGTTGATGCCGTCGTGGCGTGCCCCAGGATCTCCGAGATGACGTGCATCGGTGTCTGCTCGCGCAGCAGTTGCGTCGCCAGCGTGTGGCGCAGCGAGTGCAGCCCACAGTGCTGTTTGCTCCGGAACTGAATCCCCGCAAGGTCCCGCCAGTACTTGACGATCTGATAGAAATGACCGTCTTCGGCGAACGGCGTGAAAGGCGGTTGGGCTCTGAGGAACAGTTCACGATGGGCGGTCTGGGGGCGGCCCGACTTCAGGTAGTTGATCAGCGCCTCGCCGACTTCCTCGGTCATGGGCAAGCACAGCGGTGCGCCGCTCTTCGATTGCGTGATCTCGATGGCGGCCGTGGCCCACTTGAGATCGTCGAGCCTGAGCGTTCGGATATCGCCCAATCGCAATCCCAGGCGACATGCGAGCAGGAGGATGGCGTAGTCGCGCTTGCCTCTGGGGGAGCTGCGGTCGACCACCTTCAGAAGCCTCTCAACGAGTTCCTGCTCCCACACCGAAGGGATCGTGGCATCCCGCGGGACCCGGACCGTCGGCAGCAACTGGCTGAGGTCCCGCTGCAGCATCCCGCGCACCAGAAGGAACTGCAGAAAGCAGCGCACGTCGGAAACGGTCCGGGACATCGACCGGGGACCCAGACGACCTCGCGAGGCTACGAACGCAGCGATATCGGCCGGTTGCAACTGATCCAGGCTCGTGACATTCCTTGACCCCAGGTCATCCAGGAATACCGCGATCGTTCGCATTCGCTCGCGCAGAGTCGACGCACGAAGATGGCGTCTGTCGCGGGCGTACTGCTCGTACTCGCTCAGCGACTTCTTCATGGCCGCCGGGACCTGAAGTCTCGAGGTGTCGATGCGAGTGCGCTCGACGCGGCCGTCGCGGGCAAAGTCGCCCAGCACCGTGACAAGAAACGGAATGTGCCGCCGCCACGCCTCGTTCGCGTTGACGCGTTCACCTGGCTGTCGGCGGTACGCGGTAACGAACTCGGTCGCGAGCTGCTCGGAATACCCATCTCCCAGGCTCATCTCGCGTGAGAACGTGACGAGATGCCCCCAGACCGTGCGATACCGCCTCATCGATCGCCTGCTGTAGTCGATCTTGTCGAGCTCGCTCAAGGCGTGCGCGACAAGTTGATCAAGCGGCAAACTGGATGGGGTTCGATGCGCGGATGAGTCCATAACCGACCTCCTTGAAAGAGGCGACCGCGATGGCCGCCGGGAGGCTGATCATGAAACTTTATGTGCAGTGATTCAAAACTAACGCATTGATCGTAAGACCTCTGATCTGGCAACTGCACATAACAACTTACTGCCCACAATACCAGAAATGTGCAGCTGCACATTTGATCTACACCCACGTGCTCAACAAGGGCGGGAAAGGCGTGCTAAGCCCGCTGGACCGGGGCGCGCCCGGCGCGCTCGCACCCGGCAGGGCCGAGCAGGCGCGGGCGGCGTATCGCGCGTGAGGCCCGGCGTCGCTCACGAGGACGCGGCGGCGAACGGCTCGGCCCGAATGTAACCGTCCTTCAGCAGCATCGGGATCATGCCGCCGACGATGACGATCTCGGCGAGCAGCGGCGCGTGTGGCTTGACCTGGAGCGACTTCCCCCGAGATCCGCGCCAGAATTTCTTCTATGGTCGTTAAACCCACGGTCACTCCGGTTCGATGCCCGCGCCGGGATTGCCTTCTGCGCGCTGGAAGTCGACGGGCGCTTCCCTTGCCGGATTCTAGTAATGCGACTTGAAGCTGATGCCCCCGCGCCGCGCGAGCTCGTCGAGGTCGATGTATGAACGCTTGGTCTTCTTGTCGACCGTGAACTGCATCTTGCGCACCGACTCGGTGGAGGCGCGCACGCTCAGCAACTGCAAACTTTCCTTCACTTCCCATTCGTGGGCGCCGGCGATGCCGGGCGGCGCGTAGATGTAGGAGCCCGGCCCCACCTCGAATTCCTCGCCTTCGAAGTTGCGCACGGTGGCGTGTCCCGAGATGACGAAATAGAACGCCTCGATCGGATGCCAGTGCAGCGCCTCGACCGTGCCGGGCTCGTAGGTCGCGAGCGCCGTGCGGATCCGGTCGGTCGGACGGTCCGCATGCCCGACCAGCGCCTTGATGGTCTGCCCGTCCGTGACGCCCTTTTGCCACTTGAGCGACGCCTCGTTGACGACCTGCAGAGTTGATTTCACTTCCATGTGCGAGCCTCCTTGATCCGGTGCGCAACCACCGGGTTATTGAATGCCGGCGTTGACGTTGAGATTGACGCCGGTGACGTGACGGCCCTCGTCTGAGGCGAGAAACAGCACGGCGTCGGCGCTGTCCTGCGGCTCGACCAGGCATTTGAGCGGATTGATCGCCGCCTTCTTCGCGACGGTCTCGGCGTCCCAGACTTTTTTCACGCGCTCGGTGAGCGTCGTGCCGGGCGAGACCGCGTTCACGGTGATGCCGTACGGCCCCAACTGCTTCGCGAGGTGCCGCGTGAGCACCAGCAACGCCCCCTTGCTCGCCGCGTAGGGCAGATTCGAATCGGTGACGAGGTTCGGCGCGCTGCCGCTTTGCGAGCCGATGTTGATGATGCGTCCTTTCTTTCGCTCCATCATCACCCTGGCCACGGCGCGGATGCAGAGAAACGCGCTCTTGAGGTTGAGAGTGATGACGCGGTCCCACTCGTCCTCCGGTATTTCCGTGACGGGCGCGAGCTTCACCCAGCCGCCGACGCCGTTCACCAGGATGTCGATGGTGCCCCACCGCTTCATCACCGCCTCCACCATCGCTTCGACGTCGCCCGCCCGCGTCACATCCGCCTGTAGGGCGAGCGCGGAGCCTCCCGCCGCCTCGATTTCGGCGGCGACGCGCTCAGCTTGCGCTGGATTGCGGCCGACGACCGCCACCGCGGCGCCTTCCCGCGCGAACGTCATCGCGATCGCTTCCCCTATTCCGGCGCTCGCGCCCGTCACGATGGCCGTTCGCCCCGACAGCCTGCCTGCTCCCACCATCTGCAATGTCCCTTTGTGGCTGCGACTGACGCGCTCGGCATCTTTCCTCTTGCCGCGCCCGCGGTCCGCTGCGATGATATCAGGGGCGGCGTGGAGTCGTATGCTACGCGCACTGCGTACCCCTGAGGGCAAGGAAACCTGCCGGGGCACGGGGGTGGAACGGGCAAACCATAATCCAACGCACGTCGACCCAGTCAGCGTCACTTTTTTCGAGGAGGAAAATATGAAAACCGCATTCCTGCTGCTTGCCGCCCTTGTTGCATCTGCGCCCACCTCCCATGCATGGGCGCAGGCCTATCCCACCAGGCCGGTCCGATTGATCGCGCCGTTTCCTCCCGGCGGGGGCACGGACCTCCTGTCGCGGATCATCGCGGTGCCGATGTCCGAGTCGCTCGGCCAGACGGTCGTGGTCGACAACCGCCCGGGCGCGGGCGGCGCCATCGGCGCGGAAATCACCGCGCGCGCCGCCCCCGACGGTCATACGCTCATACTGGTTTCCAGCAGCTATTGCGCGACCTCCGCGTACCAGAAGATTCCGTACGACCCGGTGAAGGACATTCAGCCGATCATACTGATCGGCACTACGGGATTGCTCGTAACCGTGCACCCCCAGGTAGCGGCAACGAGCATCAAGGCGCTCATCGCGCAAGCCAAGGCCAACCCCGGCAAACTCAACTACGCCTCGGTCGGAACCGGCAGTGTCGCACACCTGGGTTTTGAACTCTTCAAGCAGATGAGCGGTGCGAATATCGTCCACGTTCCCTACAAGGGCGGGGGGCCGGCGTTGACTGCGACGGTGGCCGGCGAGGTCCAGGCCACGTTGACCAGTATGGTTCCGACCATCCCGCACGTCAGGGTGGGGCGGCTGCGTGCCCTCGGCGTCACCACCGTCAAGCGCTCGGCACTGCTGCCCGATGTGCCGCCGATCGGCGAGTCGGTGCCGGGCTTCGAGATCACTCACTGGTACGGCATGTGGGGCCCGAAAGGCATACCGAAGGCGATCGTCACGCGCTGGAACAAGGAAGTCGCGAAAGTCCTGCTCACGGCCGCGATGAAGCGCCAGATGCAGGGCGAAGGCCTGGAAACCGCCGCCGGCCCGCCGGAGGAGTTTCTGAAATACGTCAGTCGCGACGTGGCGAAGTGGCGGAAGGTGATCAAGGCTGCGGGCATCAAATAGGCAGGCCGATCCCCGTCGGGTTACCTCGTGTGGGGGCGGCGGCGCCGGAACGGCGCGCGAAGCAGGCTCAATCGATGCGTGCGCCGGAGGCCTTGACGACTTTCTCCCACTTCACCACCTCCGCCTTGATGTAGGCGCCATAGTCCGCTGGGCTCATGGTCTGCGGATCGGCGCCCTGAGCGCTCAGGTACCGGCTCATCGCCGATTCGTTCACGATCCTGACGATCGCCGCGTTGAGCCGCTCCACGATCGCAACGGGCATGCCCGCCGGACCGACGAGGCCGTTCGAGCCGCTCGCTTCGAACCCCGCCACGCCTGCCTCCGCGATCGTCGGTACATCGGGCAGCGCCGCAATGCGTTTCGCGGTGCTCACGCCCAGCGCCCGTATCCTGCCGGTCTTCACGTGCGGCACGGCCGAAGGCGCGGTGGCGAAGGTGAGCGCCACCTGCCCGGCGAGAAGATCGGTCATCGCCGGCGGCGCACCCTTGTAGGGCACGTGCACGATGTTGATCCCCGTCATCGTCTTGAACAATTCCGCGGTGAGATGCGGCTGGCTGCCGTTGCCGGCAGAACTGTAGTTGAGTTCGCCGGGCCGTTTTTTCGCGTAGGCGATGAACTCCTTCACGCTTTTCACGGGCAGAGACGGATGCACGGACAAAACCTGCGAAGTCGTGGCGAGCATGGTGATGGGCGTGAAGTCGCGCACCGGATCGTAGGAAAGCCTCGCGTAGAGGCTGGGGTTGATCATGTGGATGGTCGAGATCGCAAACAGCGTATACCCGTCCGCCGGCGATTTGGCGGCGATTTCGGCACCGATGTTCGCTCCCGCTCCAGGGCGGTTGTCGACGACAACCTGCTGCTTCCATTCCTCGGTGAGCTTCTGGCCGATGGCGCGTGACAGGATGTCGGAGGTGCCGCCCGCGGGAAACGGCACGACGATGCGGATCGCCTTCGCCGGGTATCCCTGGGGCGCCGCGCCATTCGCCAACCCCGCGGCGGCGAACCATGCGAGGCAGCACATCCAGGCTTTCCATGCTGCACGTTCGGTTCTCACGCGGCCCCTTTCCATTGACGGCGTCCACACCCGCAGGCAGTTCCGATGGTAGGCGTCGGGCGCGACACCGTCAAGGATCGAAGCGTGCGCCATCTGCTATGCTTCGCGGCTCGTGGACGGCAACGCACATCGGGGGTCATCGTCACATGGCAGCGTGGGAACACAAGCTGGGGCTCATCGTCCCGTCGTGGAATACGGTGATGGAGGGCGAGATCCAGCGCATGGCCGGTCCCGCCATGTCCGTGCATTCGATGCGCATCGCCCACACCGCCGACACCGAGGAGAATCTGCTGCGCCTCGCCACCGAAGCCCCCGCGGCGGCGAAACTGCTCGCGCATGCCAGACTCAACGTCATCCTCTACGGCTGTACCGCGAGCGGCTTTCTGAAAGGACCGGAGGGCGACCGGCGGGTGCGCGCGGAGATCGAGACCGCGGCCGGCATTCCCGTCGCGAACGCGTCGCTGTCGATCGTGGAGGCGCTGCGCGCGCTCGGCGCGACGCGGGTCAGCCTCGCTTCGCCGTACGCGGCGTGGCTCAATGAACGGCTGCGGGCGTATCTGGAAGCGGACGGCTTCGAGGTGCTGGCGATGCAGGGTCTCGGCACCGAGGCCCATTCGACGATCTCGTCGGAGCGCATCAAGGCGCTGGTGGCCGAAGTCGACCGGCCCGAATCCGAGGCGATATTCATCAGTTGTTCGAACTTCCCCACGCTCGACATCCTCGAGCCGCTGGAAGCGAAACACGGCAAGCCGATCGTCACCAGCAATGCTTCCGGCATGTGGAAGATGCTGCGTCTTCTTGGGGATCGCCGTGCGATTCCCGGCGCCGGACGGCTCTTCCGCGACGCTTGAGACAACAGGATGTGGCGCCCCGTGCGCGAGATCGAGATCATCGCGGGCACGCCGCCGGGCGGCGGGCTTGACCGCTGCGCCCGCGCGCTCGTGAAAGCGATCGAGGCGAATCGGTTGCTCGACGTTCCAGTGCGTGTGACGAACATGCCCGGCGAGGGCGGCCGCGGCGCATGGATGCGCTTGGACGGTCGCCCGGACGACGCGCACACGCTGTGCGTAAGCTCGATCAATCTCACCACCGATCATCTGCTCGGCGAGAGCCCGTACGAGCACGAGACAGCGTTCACGCCGCTCGCGATCCTCTATACCGAGTACCTCGCGTTCCTTGCCCGCTCCGATTGCCCCGTCGATTCGGGTGCGGCACTGCTGGAATGGTTCCGCGCCGACACGCGTTCTCCCACAGTGGCGCTCTCGATCGCGCTCGGCAATCCCAATCACATCGCGCTCGCCAAGGTGATCCGGCACGCGGGGGGCAACGTGACGGCGCCGAACATTCGCGTCTTCGACTCGGCGCTGGATGCCGTCGCGGACGTGATGGCCGGCGACGCCGGGATCGCGGTGGTTACCGCGGCGAGCGCCGTGAAGGAACTCGGAACAGGCGCGATGCGCGCGCTCGCGCTCTCTGCCCCGCAGCGCGCTGCGGGACTCTACGCTGAGACGCCAACCTGGAGCGAGCTGGGTGTCGACTGCGTCATCGGCTCCTGGCGCGGCGTCACCGGCGCCCGCGCGATCACGAGCGGACAGGCGGCCTACTGGCAGGAGGTGCTCAGAGCCGCCGTTGCGACCCGGGAGTGGGCGGCCGAACTGGAACGCCACTACTGGACGCCGATGTATGTCGACGGCCTGCGCCTCACCGAGCACCTGGCGCGCGAACGCGCCGAGCTGGCAGGCGTGTTGCGGGACCTGGGGCTGCTCGTGTAGGCGGTGCGGGCTGCAGTGGTGCGCAATGCGCGCCCTACGTTCAATTCTCTTTGCCGGCGACGTTCGCGGCAAGGGACTTCCGCGCTACGCGCCACTTGCGGAGATGCGTCGGATCACCGATCACGGGTCACGCCCTTCCAGTCACCGGCCACCGGTCACCGGTCACGCATTTACCGGCATTTGTGCTATGCTTCCCTCCCCGTTCCCAGCACTCAGCCGCCCGGCCGGCGCAATCCGACTGGAGTCGCACATGCGTATGGAAGTCCACATCCACGGTTCCGCTTTCTTCTGCAAGGGAGTCCGGCTCGCGCAAATCCAGCAGGCGCTGCGCCCCTGGCTTGACTATCTCGACGTCGACGCGATCGCGGAGGCCGTGAGCATCGAACGCGAGGAGCCGGGGATCGTGTTCGATACGCGCGAGCGCGCGCTCAATATCTGCTGGACCGGCGAGGTCGGGCGCAGCTTCCAAGGCCGGCTGGTCGAAGCGTTCGAGAACCTCGGGCCGCTTACCGAATACGCGTCGGAGATCGAAGTCACATACTATCCCGAGAACAGCGACGACGAATTCCACCAGATGTTCGTCGGACCGAGCGCGGAGGCGATCAACGAGTTCCGCCGCCAGTGCGTGACCGAAGACGTCTCGAACCTGCTCTCGCGCAGTCTCGGCACGCAGGATATCGAGCAGGTGGTCGCACTCATCAATCACCTCTTCGACCAGGATCTCGCGTCCAAACGCCCACCCGTGGCGACGGACCAGGGCTCAACCGTAATCCCGCTTCACCCCCGCAACCGGCACCTGCACTGACGGCCCCCGTCACCGGTGCACAAGCCGGCGTGACGGCTATCCGCTGCGACGTCCTCGTGATCGGCGGCGGGTTGATCGGCGTCGCGTGCGGCCGGTTCTGCACAAGACATGAATGAAGGGAGCAGAGCATGGAGAAGGATGCATACGAGCGTGGCATGGCGACCCGGCGCAAGGTGATGGGCGAGGGCCACATCGCGAAGCGCGGCGCGGGCAAGGACCGCTTCACCGCGCAGCATCAGGAGGTGATGACGGCGATCGCGTGGGGCGAGATCTGGAGCCGCCCCGGGCTGGAACTGAAGGTGCGCAGCCTCGTGGTGCTCGCGATGCTGACGGCGCTCAACCGCGAGGACGAGCTGCGCGGCCATGTCAATGGGGCGCTCAACAACGGCGCGACACCGGATGAAATCTACGAGGTGCTGCTCCAGGCCGCCGGCTATTGCGGCTTCCCATCGTCGAACGGCGCCGTGCGCGTGATGGTGGAAGTCTTCAAGGAGCGCGGGCTGATATGAGCCTGTGGCTGAATTGCCCTTGTTTTGGTTCAAGCGAGCGGCAGGCGCACCGGCGCGCGGGTCCTGAGCGATTCGCCGATCGCGAGCCCCACTTCGAGCGTGCGGCGCGCATCGCGCGGAGTGGCGAGCAGGCACTGCGTGCCCGCTGACAGGTGATCGAGCCACGCGCGCGTCTCGGTTGCCACCGGCCCCCAGAACTCGCCCAGCGCCCAGTCGCCGGGCGTGCCACTGCCGAGAAACACCATGTTGACCACGTGTTCCGGGATATAGACGTGCGGGAAGCCCTGCTCGGTATACATGATCTGGTCGGTGTGATCGTCGTCGAGAAGCATGACGCCCTCGCTGCCCAGCAGTTCGACGCGCGCGGCATGTCCCAGCGCCGGATACTGGTGCGGCAGCGCGTAGCACACCCCAAGATTCACGACCGCACCGTCGGCATAGGTGAGTATCGCCCACGTGACGTCGTTGGTGTTGAACCCCTGGTCCTTGAATACGCCACCCTGCGCCCGCGCGTAGACCTCGGCCGGCGCATTGCCCGCCAGGAACCAGTTGATGACATCGACGTAGTAGGTGAGGCCGGAGATCGAATTGCTTTCCTTCGGCAGGCGGCTCAGCGTCTGCAGTCCCTGCGAGCGGCTGTTGTAGACGCGCGCGGCGGCCCCCACCACCTTTCCCAGCCGCCCCTGGACAAGCTGCTCCTTGGCAAGCAGATAGCGCTTCTTGAAGCGCCGGCTGAAACCCACGTGAAGGCTGATGCCCGCCTGGTTGGCTGCTGCGATGATCCGGTCCGCTGCGCCAAGATCGAGCGCGATGGGCTTTTCGACCAGCACGGGCTTGCCAAGATCGAGCGCCTGCAACACGGGTGTCGTATGCTCGACCTCGATCGTCGACACCACGACCGCATTCACCTCCGGCCGCGACATCACCTCGAGGCTGTCGCCCGAGTGCACCTGCGCGCCCACCTGCTCCGCGAGCTTGCGCGCGCGCTCCGGATCGCGGTCGGCGAGCGCGATGAAGCGCACCGCCGGATGGCGCGACGCCATCACCGCGCGCAGGCTCCCGATACGCCCGCAGCCGACGATGGCGATGCCGAGTTCCCTGCGCGCGAGCGGCGCGGCGTCTGCATTCATGTTGTTCTCCGGTTACGGCCTCTCACCGCTGAGGACGCCAAGCTCTCGATCCTCAATCCTCAATCCTGAATCCTCAATCCTCAATCCTCAATCCTGAATCCTGCCCTTCCCTCACCACCCCTTCACCACGTCCGGATTCGCGATGTTGATCGGCTTGCCGGCGGCGTAGGCGACGATCTGGTCCACGGCGCTGCCGTAATAGGACTCGTAGGTATTCCGCTCGCAGTATCCGAGGTGCGGCGTGCACAATACGTTGCTCATTTTGAGCAGCGGATGATCGGCGCCGAGCACCGGCTCGTCCTCAAAGACGTCGATCGCGGCAAATCCCGGCCGGCCCTTGTTCAACGCCTCGACCAGCGCCCCGGCCGCGACGATCGGCGCGCGGCTGGTGTTGACGAAAAGCGCAGCGGGCTTCATGCGCGCCAGGTCCGCCGCCGTGACGATGCCACGCGTTTCCTTGTTGAGCGGCAGATGAATGCACAGCACGTCCGCGCTCTCGAAAAACGCCTCGCGGCTCGCGGCAACCTCGAATCCCGCCGCCCGCGCGCGCGCAGTCGAACCCTCCCGCCCCCAGCACACGACGTTCATGTCGAACGCCTTGCCCACCTTCGCAACCAAGCTGCCGATCCTGCCGAACGCGTAGATGCCGAGCGTCCTGCCCTTGAGACCGGTGCCGACGGTGGATTGCCAGTGGCCCTCCTTGAGGCGCTGCACTTCGTGCGGGATGCTGCGCAACGCGGCGAGAATGATGGCCCAGGTCAGTTCCGCCGTGGGGCTGGGACTGCCGACACCGCCCGCGCACACCATGATTCCCTTCTCGGTGCACGCGGCAAGATCGACATGGCTCGTGTTGCGTCCCGTCTGGCTGAAAAGTTTCACCGTGGCAAGCTTTTCGACGAGCTCGCGCGGAACGCGCGAGCGCTGCTGGGTGAGCAGCACCGCCTCCGTGCCGTCCAGCCGCTGGGCGAGACGGGCCAGGTCCTTCTCGGTGTCGTTGTACACCACCACCTCGTGTCCGCTGAGCTTGCCGGAGCACTTGAGTCTGCGAAACACGTCCGGATAATCGTCGATGACTGCGATCTTCATTTGGTCCTCGTTCGAGTTGTGATGGGTGAAAGGCTACTTGCGATGGCTGATCCACCCGCCTCCGGCGAGCATGAAGGCGTTGGCTACGAACACGGGCGCGACGCCGAACGCCGTCCCGAGCGATCCAAAAAACAGCGGCATCACGATGTGCGTGAAATTATTGAGCGTCATCCTGAGTCCGATGGCCTCACCCGAGCGCCCCCGCGGCGCACGATCGTAGATCAGCATCAGCGTGAGCGGCTGCCCGCAACCCATGCCGAGGCCGAGGAAGAACGCGATCGTGCTGAGCAGCCTCGGGTCCGCGATCCACGGGAAAGCGAGGTAGGAGATCGCGCCGATCGAGAGCGATGCGGTCAGCACGAGGTCGGCGCCCCAGCGTTTCACCAGCGCCGGCATCACCAGACGCACGACGAAGGACGCGGCCGCGAACATCGCAAGCACCACGCCGATTGCCGAGGCGGTGAGCCCGACCGAGTGGCCGTAGATCGGCATGTAGAACTGGAAGAGATCCGTGCCCGTGAGCACGACGGCGCCCGTGAGCAGCGTTCGCCGCAGCGGCTTGTTGCCGATCAGCTCCTTCACGTGCCTGGCGTGCTCCTCCTCCGCGCCCCTTTTCCCCCACCCCGAACCGAGCGTCCGCGCCAGCAGGATGATTGCCACCGAGATCAACGGCGCCCCCGCGATGTAGAGATAGCTCGACGCGTGCCCGAAGTGATCGATGGAGAATCCGGCGATCAAGGGCCCGAAAAAGCTGCCCGTCGACATGGTCAGTCCGTAGTTGCTGAAGTTGCGGGTGCGCCCTTCCGGCCCGCTCAGCATCCCGACCAGGTTCTGCACCGAAACATTGTAGAACACGTGGGAGGCGCCGATCAGGGCGGCCGATGCGTAGAGCGCGGCGAGCGACGGCAGGAACCAGGGCAGCGTGAGGCCCACCGACAGGCCGATCGAGCCTGCGATCATCGGCAGGCGCACGCCCAGGCGGTCCGAGAGCTTGCCGGCGTAGAGCGCGAGCAGCATCGGAAACAGCGAGTATACGGCGACCAGGATGCCGATGTGGAACTGGGTCGCCCCCAGCTCGATGGCAAACAGCGTTGCCAGCACCTTGCTCGCGCGCCAGCACGTCATGTTGCACAGGATGATCAGCAGGACGACGTAAATCGACATGCGTCAGGCCGATGTCGCCCCGTGGGCAGTGCCGCCGGCGCGGGCGCAATGGAAGGCGGGCGTACGCGCGCGGGTAGCGGGGCGCGCCCCGCTCGATTCACATTCGGTCATTTCGAGCCGCCATTTTACCGGAGAGCGCCCTCCGCCGTGGCCGGCCGGCGCGGCGCGCTGCGGAACCATCACATACAATCGCGGTTTCTTCCCGTTATCGGATCGCAATGGCTCTCACGCTGCGCGCGCTGCGCCACCGCAACTTCGCGCTTTTCACCGCGGGCCAGATGTGTGCGTTGATCGGCTACTGGATGCAGCACATCGCCCAGAGCTGGCTGCTGTATCGCCTCACCGACTCTGCGACGCTGCTCGGCATCCTCGGCTTCGCGGGAAGCCTCCCGATTCTGCTGCTCGCTCCGGTCGCCGGCCTGTGGTCGGACCGGGTCAACCTGCATCGCGCAATGTTCGCAACCCAACTCCTGGAGATGCTGCAGGCGGTGGCGCTCGCGGCGCTGGCGCTTTCCGGCATCATCGCGCCCTGGCATATCATCATGCTGTCGATGGCGCTCGGCATCCTGGTCGCGATCGAACTGCCGTTGCGGCACGCCTATCTGCTGGAGCTGGTGGGCGCGAAGGAGGACCTCGCGAATGCGGTCGCCGTGACCTCGCTCATGGGGAACACCGGCCGGCTCGTCGGCCCCGCGCTCGCCGGCGTCGCGATCGCCTGGATCGGCGAAGGCGGATGTTTCCTGATCAACGCGTTGAGCTTCGTCGTGGTCGTCATCACCTTCCTGATGATCCGCGTGAAGCCGAGCGCACGCCCGGCATCCCGGCCTCCGCTATGGCAGGACATGCGCGAGGGCATCGCGTACGTGTGGGGCTTTCTGCCGATCCGGCTCCTGCTGCTGGTGCTCGCGCTGGTGGCGCTGCTGGCGACGCCTTACATCACGTTGATGCCGGTGCTGGTGCGCGAGGTCTTCCACGGGGGCGCGGAACAGATGGGTTTCCTGGTCGGCGCGGGCGGCCTGGGGGCGGTAATCGGCACGCTTTACCTCGCCTCGCGCCACAACGTGCGCGGCCTCGTGCGTCTCATCGTCTACGCGAGCTTCACCGCGGGTGTGGCGCTGGTGCTGCTCGCCTGGTCGGGGTCGGTGTGGTTCGCGGCGCCGTTGATCGCCGCTATCGGCTTCGGCATCCTCGTCACATCGGTCTCGACCAACATGATCCTGCAGACCATCGTGGACGACGACAAGCGCGGGCGGGTGATGAGCTTTTATACCGCCGCGTTTCTGGGCATGACGCCGTTCGGCAGCCTCGTCGCCGGCTCCCTCGCCGATGTCGTGGGCGTAGCGGTGACGCTCACTCTCGGCGGGATCGCCTGCGTTGCGGGCGCGATCTACCTTGCGCGCAAACGGCCGCAACTGCGCGAGCACATCCGCCCCATCTACACGCGCCTCGGCATCCTGCCCAAGTAGCATGTAAACCCAAAAGCAATCAGCCGCAGATAAACGCCGATTAACGCCGATAAGAATTATTCGAGTCCACACAATGCGAGCTTTGATTGTTTCCGCGTTTATCGGCGTCCATCGGCGTCCATCGGCGTCCATCGGCGGTTTCATGCGATTCTCGACCGGTTCTAGAAGCGTTCGTCGCCGCGCAGGTAGCGCCATTGCCTCGGCGGCAGGTCGCCGAGGCGCACGTTGCCGATGCGCACGCGTTTGAGTCCCGTCACCGTGAGTCCCACCTGCTCGCACATTCTGCGGACTTGGCGCTTCTTGCCTTCGCGCAGGACGAACTTCAGTTGATCCCGATTCTGCCAGGCGACTTCGGCGCGCTTCAGTGCGACACCGTCAAGACTGAGACCGAAATTGAGCCGCGCCAGACCCTCGGCAGAGAGCTTGCCCTCAACGCGCACCAGGTACTCCTTCTCCATCCCCGAATTCTCCCCGATCAACTGCCGGGCGATGCGGCCGTCCTGCGTCATCACCAGCAGCCCGGTCGAGTCGATGTCAAGCCGCCCCGCCGGCGCAAGACCCTTGAGATGCGCTGGACTGAAGCGCAGGGGCGAACGATCGCCGCTGAAGCGTGACTGCGCGGTAACCAGCGTCGCGGCGGGGCGATAGTTCTTTTCCGGCTGCCCGGAGACATAGCCGACGGGCTTGTTGAGCAGGATCGTGACGCTCGCATCCTGGCGCGACTGCGCCGCTTTCGCCAGCGTGATGCGCTGGTTCGGATCGATGCGCGTGCCGAGCTCGGTGACGGGGACACCGTCCACGAGCACCCAGCCGCGCTCGATGTAACTGTCGGCCTCGCGGCGCGAGCAGATGCCCTGCTCGGACATCAGTTTCGAGACGCGGATTTTTTCCATGATTCAGCCATGCTCGACGCCACAGCTTCGGCGACCTCGATGCCGTCGATCGCCGCCGAGAGGATGCCCCCCGCGTAGCCCGCGCCTTCCCCCGCGGGATAAAGACCGCGCACGTTCACGCTTTGGTAGTCAGCGCCGCGACGGATTCGGAGCGGCGAAGAGGTGCGCGTCTCGACCCCGGTCAGCATCGCATCGTCCATCGCGTAGCCTTCGATCTGTGTGTCGAACGCAGGCAGCGCTTCGCGGATCGCCGCCACCGCGTACTCGGGAAGGCAGGCGCTGAGATCGGTCATGCGCACACCCGGCGTATACGACGGCGCCACCGTCCCCACCGCGCTGGAAGCGCGGCCCGCGAGAAAATCACCGACCCGTTGCGCGGGCGCGAAGTAATCGCCGCCCCCCGCCACGAAGGCGCGTTCCTCCCACTGCCGCTGAAAGGCGATGCCGGCCAGCGGATGTCCAGGGTAGTCCACCGGCGTAATGCCCACTACGATGCCGCTGTTGGCGTTGCGCTCATTGCGCGAATACTGGCTCATGCCGTTGGTCACCACGCATCCCGCCTCCGAGGTCGCCGCCACCACCGTACCGCCGGGGCACATGCAGAAGCTGTACACCGAGCGCCCGTTACCGCAATGGTGCACCAGTTTGTAGTCGGCCGCCCCGAGCAACGGATGGCCGGCGTGCTTGCCCCAGCGCGCGCGGTCGATCAACGACTGTGGATGCTCGATGCGAAAGCCGATCGAGAACGGTTTGGCTTCGATGCGCACGCCGCGGTCGTAGAGCATCCGGAAGGTATCGCGCGCGCTGTGGCCGACCGCGAGCACCACGTGATCGGCGGCGATGCGCTCGCCACCCGCGAGCACGACGCTGCGCACCTGCGCGTGGCCACCGGCGTCTTTTTCAGTCTCGATGTCCGCTACCCTGCACCGGAACCGGATTTCCCCGCCCAGCGCCTCAATGCTCGTGCGCATGTTCTCGACCATCGCCACCAGTCTGAAGGTGCCGATGTGCGGCTTGCTGACATACAGAATCTCGGGCGGCGCGCCCGCCGCGACGAACTCCGCGAGCACCTTGCGCCCGAGGTGGCGCGGGTCCTTGATCTGGCTGTAGAGCTTGCCGTCCGAAAAGGTGCCGGCGCCGCCCTCGCCGAACTGGACGTTCGATTCCGGATCGAGCACCGATCTGCGCCATAGCCCCCAGGTGTCCTGCGTGCGCTCGCGCACGATCTTGCCGCGCTCCAGCATGATGGGGCGAAAGCCCATCTGCGCCAGCAGCAAACCGGCAAAGAGCCCGCATGGCCCGGTGCCGATCACGACCGGCCGCGACGCGAGCGTGCCCGGCGCCTGCGCGACGAAGCGGTAAGTGGTATCCGGCGTCGGCCCGATCCGCCGATCGCCTTCGAGGCACGCCTGCATCGCGGCCTCATCCCGCACTTCGACATCGAGCGTGTAATTGAGCACAATGGAAGAACGCTTGCGGGCATCGACTGCGCGCCGGGCGACCGCGTAGCGAAGCAGTTCGTCCGCGCCGACATCCAGCCGCCTGAGGATGGCCGCCTGAATTTCGCCTTCGGCATGATCGAGCGGAAGTCGGACTTCAGTTAGACGCAGCATGGGCGGCGCGCGGCCCCGGGCGACTCATGGGCGAGGTGGCCGCGACTCGCGCGCGTCCGGCGCGAACAGACGCCACGCGAGACGTTCAATTCCATAGCCGATGAGATAGACGGCGGCCACGACGTATGCGGCGCCCAAGGCGTAGCCGAGCCAGGATCGGCAAATGTTCAGGGGCTTCGTGTTTACTCAGCCTTCGCGCCGGAGGCCTTGACGACCTTCGCCCACTTCTTGATTTCGGACCGGATGTAGGCGCCAAATTCGTCCGGGCTGGAGCCGACGATCTCGAAACCGATACCGGTCAGCCGCTGCTTCACGTCGGGCTGCTGAAGCGCCTTCACGATGTCGGCATGAAGCCGCGTGATGACGGGCTTGGGCGTATTCGCGGGCGCGAGCACCCCGAACCACGACCTCGCCTCGAAACCGGGAAATCCCGACTCCGCGATGGTCGGCACATCGGGCACGGCCTGGGAACGCTGGGGGCCGGTGACCGCAAGCGCCCGGAGCTTGCCGGTCTTCACGTGCGGCAACGTGGAGGCCATGCCGCTGATCATCACCTTGACGTGGCCGCCGACGAGATCGGAGATCGCCTGCCCGCTGCCCTTGTACGGCACGTGCACCATTTTCATGCCGGCGCGTTCGTTCAGGTACTCGCCGGTCAGGTGCCCGATGCCGAGGTTGGCGATGTAGCCGAGAACGATGGTGTAACCGTCCGCGGGGGCCTTCGCGACCAGCAGCATGCCGATGTCGCCATTGGCGCCCGGGCGGTTATCGACAACGACCTGCTGGCCGAGGTACTCGGGAAGCCGGATCCCGATCGCGAAATTTTCATCTTGTGTTCCTCCCCGCTCCGCTCGCCTCACGGTTTCCTGAGCTTCGATTCGTCGTTGCGCCAGCGCTCCCACGCCCGCACCTGATCCTCGCGTATCGCGTCGTCTTCGAGCATGCGCCGAATCAGCGCGGTGGCGTCCGATTCGTAGCCGTCCTTGCGCTTCTCGAACTGCCACTTGTGTCCCTGTGGAAACACGGGGGACGCGGTCACCTTGTCGAACTTCATGTTTGTCATGCTCCAGGTCAGTCGAAATGCCGATCATTCGCGCGGCCGCTGCGGATCCTGATCCGGGCGATAGCCGTAGCAGGAACAGGTGTGCAGGATCGGGCGGTTGGCGGACACACCCGCCAACGGCCCGCCACCTGGCCCGCTGCTCAGGTAGTCGATAGCATTGACAACGATTATGCCGAGGAACAGCGCCGCCGCCGCGCCGCCGGTCGACACTGACAGATGCCCCCCGGGGACGCCCGGCGGGACGGGGCGGCCAAAGGAGGCCCGGACGGCGTAGCTGCTTCCGCTCGCACTGGCGCCGACGCTGCTTGATACAGCCGTGGTCGTCGCACCCCCGCCCGACGACTCGTGCCCGTGGAGCGCAACGGTGCAGGCCGGCAGCGCCGCGATGAGAAGCAGAGCAGCCAGTATCTTCACCCAACCTCCCGCACGCCCCGCACGCACGCGTCCTCAAACTGCGGTGAGCGCACAGTATAGTCCAGCAATTACCTTCGCGCCCCGGACTTGCCGTCCTTCTTCCTCTGCGCGACCATCTGCTCGCGTTCCTTGATGAGCGGCTCGACGGCGCTTTTTCCCACGACGTAGGTCCACCTGGCGAGCGCCTTCTCGCGCGCGATGCGCTCCTCCAGACGTTTTCTCGTCTCCGCAAAATCCTTGTCGCGGCGCTCCTTCTCCTCCGCCTTCTCGTCCTTCTCGGGCGCGCGCGCGCGCGGCGGCTCGCCCGTAATGCCGACCGTGAGGTGGTAGTCTTCGCCGCCTTTCTTCCTCGCGAGCTTCACGGTGTAGATCAGCGCGTCGAAGGTCTCCGCGACTGCGACAAGGGGTTTCTCCGAATCTTCCGCCTTGGGGCCGACGGCGACATCGGCAAAAGCGATGTTGGCGAGGGAATTGACCGCGCCGACCGCGGCGCTGGGGTCGAGATCGCCCGCCCCGGCGGCGAATTTCCACTGCCCCCATTCCACGTCGCGAGCGATCTTCCACTTCGGCGCTTCACCCTCGCCGGCGAGGCTTAACGTCTTGATTCGTTCCGCCTTGAAGAAATCCTTGGCGAGCCACTTGCCGGGTTTGGCCTCGACTGCGTTGAGCGGGTCCGAGACCACCACCACGGTCTCCTGCGACTCGGGACGCAGGACGTAACGCCCCGCCGGCACGCCGTCCTTCGCCGAGGGCAGCGGGTTCAGCGGATCTTTCTTCAGCACCTTCTTCCCGAGTATCAGCTTCGCGGGAGATTTCCCGGCACCATCCTTGAATTCGACGAGCGTGCCCGATCCTTCACCCTTGCCGGGCTCGACGAGCTCGACCCGGGGCAGCAGCGAGGCGCCGACCTGCTCGGACTGCGTCACCTTGAGCTCGACCAATTTCACCAGCAGATCGGCGATCGCCTGCACGTCGGCCGGATAGCCCGCGCGCTCCTGCACCGACCAGGCGTTGTCCTTCTTCACCAGCGTGACGGCATCCTTCGCGTCCTGCAGCCGCACTTGGGTGACCTCTGCCACCTTGAAATTCGGCAGGAGCCTGGCGCCGATCTTCGCGCCGCTCTCGCGATACGCCGTGACGTCCTGCCAGAACAACGCGATCCCGGCGCCGCCGAGCACCAGCAGCGCCACGACGAGAATCAGAAACTGTTTGCGGTTCATGCGCGCGCCTTCGCTTTTCTGCGTTTCACCAGCGCGAGAAGCAGGCCGGCGAGCGCCACCAGCAGCGGCACCAGGCCGATGTTGACGAGCTTGGTCCAGAACGCCAGCAGGTCCGTCTCCACGCGCAGATTCTTCCGCAGCTCCTTGAGGTCCCTGCGCGTTTCGACGGCCTTCTTGCGGAAATTCTCGATCTCAGCCTGCTGCTCGGCCGTGAGGATGGTCGCCTGCGCGCCGGGCTTGCCTTTCTGCAGCCCCTGGATTTTCTCCTGCGTCTGGTTGAGGCTGTCCTCGAGCTCCTTGATCTTGCCGAGGTAGCTCTGCTGCGCGCGGTTCTCCATTTCGCGGATCACCGTCAGCGGCCGGGTGAATGCGGCGCGGCTGCGCAGGCTGATGAGGTTGGCATCCCCCGCCATCTGCTCGACCAGGCTCTGCGCGAAATTGAGATTGCCGTTGCGCGGGATCACCACACGCTGACCGAAGACGTCCTGCACCTCGACCGCGGCGTTGTCGGTCAGCATGTCCACGTCGGCGATCAGCACCACCTGATTCTCGGCCGCCGACTCCTTGATCTGCGGGTCTTCCTTCGCCGGCGGCTTCTTCTCCGCCCCTTTCTTCTCGTCACGCGGCGTGTACGGCTTGGGTTTGCCCTCGCCGAACGCGGTCTTGAACTTGCCGGTGAGCCGGATCGCGAGCGGCATCTCCTCGCCCGAGGGCTGGAAGCCGCGGGTGGAAGGCTCGCCCGACAGTGTGGCGATGATAAGGTCGACCGGCATTGAATTTTTCGACGTATGCGCGAGCACCGTCTGGGTCAGTCCCGCCGCCAGCTTGCCCTTGAAAGCGCCGCTAAATGGGACGAGCAGCGTGCCGACCTGGCTCGTCACCACGTCCTCCTGGTTGAGCGCCTCGGGATTGAGCGAGAGCAGCGTCGGCAGGAGCCGCGGCCCGGAGCCGCTGGCGTAGGTCATGTCGCCGATCACCTTGTTCATGTCCATGTCGACGCCCCATGCCTTGAACAGGTTGTAGAGCGAAGACTGCCCCGCCTGCGAGCCGCCGAATGGGTTCTGCATGTCCGGCTGCTGATCGAAATAGGCGTAGGGATCGACGAACGCGATCAGCTTGCCGCCCCGCAGCACGAACTGGTCGATCGCGTACTCCGTGGTCTCCATGAGGTTGCGCGGATGGACCACCACCAGCACCTTGATGTCGCCGGGTATGCGCTCGACGTTCATTTCGACTTTCCGGACGTCGAATATCCGCTTCAATTCGGAGGCGAACACCCACGGCTCGGTGGGCTGCTGCTTCAACATCGGATTCAGCGAACGCCCCAGCACCGGCAGGTCGCTCATGACGCCGATCACCGGTTTCTTCATCGCCGCCACCTGCGAAATGGCGCGGGTGATGTCGTATTCGAGCAGCCGTTCGCGGTCGGGCGCGAGCACCGGGATCGCCGATTTCTGGTCGAGGAACGATACCGCCAGCCCGAGATAGAACTTCTCGCCGGTGTCGGTCATCTGGCCATCGACGTTATCGAGCGTCGCCGACTCCTCCGCATCCGAATCCGGCTCCGGGTTGAACTTCTCGATGATGACCTTGCCCCCGGCGGCGGCGCGATACTCCGCAAGCAGGTCTTCCACGCGCTTGGCGAATGTCTTGAGACCGACCGGCACGGCACTGCTGCCCTGCGAATAATAAAACCGGATCCTGACCGGCGCTTCCAGCTTCGAGAGGATGGTTTTGGTCCCCGGAGACAGTGTATAGACGCGGCCGTCGGTGAGGTCCACGCGGGCGCTGAACGCTCCGAGCAGGAAGTTCGCCGCGACCAGGATCGCAGCGAGCACGATCACGCCGCCGGCGGAGTAGAGA
>JACQGN010000205.1 GCA_016199545.1 Betaproteobacteria bacterium
CCCCAGGAGCCTTCTCGCCCTCCCGCGCCTGAGGCCCCCCGCCGTCATCCCCAGGCCGCCCCGACATCTTCCGCGTCGGGGCCCGCTCCGGCGCCCCCGGTCGGGGACCTCGGAGAGTGAAGACGGCGCCGCGCGACTTGTTTTTCGGCGGAGCCTCGCCGATAATGTCTCGTTATTGAGGACGGATAAATTAATGTCCTACTCTGCTTATCACCCCCTCCCTAACCCTCCCCCCTCAAGGGGGAGGGAAGAATCAGGGTGCGCATGGAGCGAAGAATCAGGGGTCCCATGACGGAAGAGGGAATGAGAACTCCTTCCCCCCTGGCGGGGGAAGGTTGGGATGGGGGGGTGACGCGTCACCGTTCTTTATCATCGAAGCCGACGAGTACGACACCGCGTTCTTCGACAAGCGCTCGAAGTTCCTGCACTACCCGCCACGCACGGCGGTGCTCAACAATCTCGAATTCGATCACGCCGACATCTTTCCCGATCTTGCCGCGATCGAGACCCAGTTTCATCACTGGGTGCGCACCATCCCCGGCAACGCGCTCATCGTCGCGAACGGCGCCGACGCGGCGCTCGCACGCGTGCTTGCCCGCGGCTGCTGGACGCCCATCGAGCGCTTTCTGGCGGTTGACGGCTGGCAGGTCGGCGCGCAGGACCACGGTGGATTTGAAGTGCTGCTGAAAGGTGTTCCACAGGGCACAGTGAAGTGGCGTCTCACGGGCACTCATAACCAAGCCAACGCGCTGGCGGCGATCGCCGCCGCGCGCCATTGCGGTGTGCCGGCGGCGGCGGCGATCGCGGCGCTCTCGCGGTTTGCGAACGTCAAGCGCCGCATGGAGGTGCGGGGCGTGGTGCGCGCGGTCACGGTGTACGACGATTTTGCGCACCATCCGACCGCAATTCAGACCACGATCGAAGGTCTGCGCGGGAAAATCGGGGCCGGTCGCCCGCCGACAGACGGTCTCGGTTCACGCGCCGGGCAAGCGGGCGCCTTGCCCGCCTCTGGGGTCGCATCCATGCCTGAAGGCACGGAACCTGCTCCGCCCGCCGGCGGGCGCATCCTCGCGGTGCTCGAGCCGCGCTCCAACACCATGAAGCTCGGAGCCATGAAGGACCGGCTCGCCGCGAGCCTTGCGGCGGCCGATCTGGCGTTCTGCTATACGAACGGCCTCGGCTGGGATGCGGCGGCTGCCCTCGCGCCGCTCGGCAGCAGGGCGGTGACCTGTGGCGACATCGACCAGCTCGCAGCACGGGTCGCGGCAGCGGCGCGCCCGGGCGACCACGTGGTGGTCATGAGCAACGGCGCCTTCGGTGGCATCCACGAAAAACTCCTGGCGAAGCTCGCCAGGAGTTTTTAACGGGAGACCACATAGGATTCAGGGTCTGCGGCGGTGGGCGGCGGGGCGGACCTGCCCACAGGGTAAACCGCTCGCGACACTAGATCCGATGCACAGGGTGGCGCGCGTGGTGGAACGCGACGCATTGCATGGGTTCTGACAGGTGCTTGGCGCTCGGCTAGGATACCGCCGAAACGCTCCTGTCGCCTGGCTTGTTAACGGACGGCGTATTTTTTCCGAGATTCAAGCAGACGTAATTGCGGCTCGACATGGCCATTGCGCTTTGCAACGCCGCGGGAGCTGTTCGCCTCGACGTCTTCGTTGCCCCATTGGCCCCATCCTTCACGACGGAACCTTGCGAAAAGTTCAAGGTACGGGCCGGGGGAACACGCTTCGATCAAGCCATAGATTTGATCAGGCTTGCGGGAATGCTCGCGTTTCTGACTGGAGAACAGATTCACCTGTGTTCGTCCAGGCTTCAAGGTCCGCATACTGCCTCTGATCCCGAACAGCACCAGTTCCGTGACATTGCGAAAGTAAAAGCCGACACCGCGACCGTCGGGACCACCGTCCTTCCGCACCTTGTACCAAACGAGGTTCGTTTTGTAAGTGAAGCCCCACGAGCGCATCACCTCTAGACCTTCTGTCAGTAGAGCGTTCGGTACCCATAAGTAAAGATGCGATTGCGCTGCGGCGAAGCGCCCGATGGGCAGCTGCTTGATTTCTTCCAGATCCATGGTTGGATAGCGCAGCAGACGCTTGTGTTCCGGCGCCATTTTCCCCGTGCGGTTCTGAAATTGCCAAGGGGGATCAGCCAGTATGGTTGCGTAATGTCCCTGCACCTTACCCAGAAGATCCTCAGCCGGCGAGGGCTGCATGATACTAACGATCTTCGACATAGAGTTTTTTCGAAATCCCAAAAACCAGTACCGGACACCCGCCCGCCCCACCGCCTTCGATCTTGGGCAACAACTTACTCATGTGAGTCGTTGCCTGTCCAAACGATGACCCGCGCCCCAGCTTGTTTACTATCTGCTGTAGTTCGTCACATCGTGTGACGATGATCCCCACGGAAAGAACGCCGATCGAATTCAAGAGTCGGAAATTGTTCAGATCACGGTCGAAGAATGGATCTTTATTGTTCCACTCTATTTCTAGGCCGACTTGATTCCTATAGCAATCAATTGAATGGGTTGGCGACTCTTTCTCAGAAGCGTCGACCTTGATCTTGACGTCAAACTCCTTCTCGGCCCATCCTTTCTTGTAAAACTCCGAATCGATCCAACCACTGGTGGCCGGATTCTTGTTTCCTCCGCCCTTAACGAGCCCGCTCTTGGGTAACCGGAATCGAGTCAGGACGTCTACGATATCGTTCAACTCGCCCGGGAAATCCTGTTTGAGGATTGCGCAGGCATGGCGCCACTGATGGACCTCGTAAAGACTTCTTAACTCCGCGGGAAGCAACTTCAGGGACATTTTTGTTGATCTGAGAAAGAAATGGCACAGTCTGGTTGCGGCGAGAATACGCTTCGTGGAGCGGCATGTCGAGGGGAGACAATCCGGCGTTGATCCCGATAGAATACATTCATCATGAGCATACTCGAACGCGATACGCTGAACGCATTCTGCCGGCACACGCACGTCGCCGTGCGCGGATCGGGCGAGGGTGCGCTCGCCGGCCTCACCCTTGGCGTGAAGGACATTTACGACATCGCCGGGCACAGGACCGGCTTCGGCAGCCCCGACTGGCTGCGCACGCATGAGGCCGCGGCACGTACGGCGCCGGTGGTGCAACGACTCCTGGATGCCGGTGCGGACGTAGTGGGCAAGACGCAAACCGACGAACTCACCTACAGCCTGCAGGGCGAGAACGCGCATTACGGCACGCCGGTCAACGTCAATGCGCCGGGCCGGATTCCCGGGGGCTCCTCCAGCGGTTCGGCGGCAGCGGTCGCAGGAGGTTTATGCGATTTTGCATTGGGCAGCGACACCGGCGGGTCGGTGCGCGCGCCCGCGAGTTTCTGCGGCGTCTACGGCATCCGCCCGACGCACGGGCGGATTTCGCTCGCGGGCGCGTGCCCCCTCGCGCCATCGTTCGACACCTGCGGCTGGTTCGCGCGGGATGCCGCACTGCTGGAACGCGTCGGCCACGTTCTTTTCGGAGAAACGACGGTGGAGGCGCCACGACGGCTGCTCGTCGCCGAGGACGCCTTTGCATTGGCGGGTGAGGAGGTGGGGCGTGCGCTCGGGCCGGCGATGGAGCGGGTGCGCGCACTGCTGGGTGAGGCGCAGCCGGTGACGGTGGCCGCGGATGGTCTCGCGCAATGGTTCCAGGTGTTCCGCGTGCTGCAGGGCGCCGAAGTCTGGGCGCAGCACGGTGCATGGGTGACGCGCGTGAAACCGCAGCTTGGCCCGGGGGTGCGGCAGCGCATCGAATGGACGGCGACGATCGATCCTGCCGAGATACCACCCGCGAAAGCGAAGCGCGAGGAAATCACGCTGCGCCTGGACCGCGTGCTGGCGGATGGCGCCGTCTTGATGCTGCCCACGTTGCCGGGCATCGCGCCGCCGTGCAATTCCTCGCCAGCCGCGACCGAGGACTTGCGCGCGCGCGCCTTGAGCCTGCTGTGCGTCGCGGGGCTCGCACGGCTGCCGCAGGTGACGCTGCCGCTTGCAACGCTGGACGGGTGTCCGCTCGGGCTGTCGCTGATCGCGCGGCGCGGCACGGACACGATGCTGCTCGCGCTCGCAAGGAAAGTGTGACCGGCGCCCCGTGACTCGTGATCCGAATTTGTAGGTTGGGTTGAGACTGCAAGGTCGAAACCCAACACGGGCGTATGCTTATGTTGGGCATCGTTTCGCTCAGCCCAACCTACCCTGAATTCATGGATCGCCAGCATATTGCCGATTGGAGCCGAGCATGCCTGAATACACCTATCGCATCGTCAACGTCTTCGCGGATCCGGGTTCTGCCGGCAAGCTCACGGGCAACCCACTGTGCGTGTTCGAGGACGCGCGCGGGCTGGACGAAGCGACGATGCAGGCGCTCGCACAGCAGTTCAACCTGTCGGAAACAACATTCCTGCTGCCCTCGGACAGGGCGACCGCCAACGTGCGCATCTTCACGCCGGCCGCCGAGTTGCCGTTCGCGGGGCACCCCACGCTCGGCACCGCCCACGTCGTGCGCACGCTGGGTAAGACCGGCGACTCCGTGACGCTGGAGATGAAGGCGGGGGTAATACCGGTCAAGGCGCGGGGCGCCGACTGGACGCTGCAGGCCAATGCGCCGCGCACGCGCGCGCCGGCGGCGGACGCTGCGCGGGTCGCCGATGTGTTGGGAATCGAAGCGAGCGAAATTGCAGGTGCCTTGCTCTGGGTCGATACCGGCAGCGAGCAACTCGTGGTGCCGCTGGCTCGACCCGAGGCGGTGCGCCGCTGCCGGCCGGACGCTGCGCGCATGACCAGCGAGGACATGGCAAGGGTGTACGTGTGGGCGCGTGCCGGCGGCAGCGATGTGCTCGCGCGTTTCTTCATGGTGAAGCACGGCGCGCTCGGCGAGGATTTCGGCACCGGTTCCGCAGCGGCCAATCTCGGGGGCTGGTTCGTGGCGCAGAAGGTCCCACTGCCGGTGTCGTGCGTAATCCAGCAGGGCGAGCTCATCGGCAGGCCGGCGCGGCTGCGGCTCGACGTGGACCGAGAGCAGCGCATTTTCGTCGGTGGCCGCGTGATCGAACTCGCCCGCGGCACCGTCGCGCTGTGAGTTCAGATCGTGACTGGTGAGGCGTGACTGGTGAGGCGTGACTGGTGA
>JACQGN010000201.1 GCA_016199545.1 Betaproteobacteria bacterium
AGGCGGTGCTGGTGGCGGCATCCGCCGCATCCTGCGCGGCGATGGAGGTGATGTCGCGCTGGTACCGGCGCAGCCGGTGCGACTAGATTTGCAGCCCTTCCGTCAGGGCGATTGCGTCGCTCCGGCTAACGCATCGCGCCGAACACGCGCTTGACGATGTCGCTCGACGCGCCGAGCGGATTGCGGCGGAACGCTTTTTCCTGCTCGCCGATCATGAAATAGAGTCCGTCGAGCGCCTTCTGCGTGACGTAGCGCTCGATGGTGGCCTGATCCTCCTTGATGAGGCCAAGGGAGGCGCCCTGCCCGGCGAGGGAGTTGTATTGCTGGGCGAGCCCGACGCGGTCGGTGGCTTTCTTGACGATCGGCAGAAAACGCGCGGTCAGCTGTGCTTGCGTCGTACGCCGGAAGTACTGGGTGGCCGCCGTGTCGCCGCCGGTGAGAATCTGCTTCGCGTCCTGAACCGTCATCTTCTTGACCGAATCGATGAGGAGCGCCTTCGCCTCGGGGGCTGCGGCCTCGGCAGCGCGGTTCATGGTGAGGACCAGTTCGTCCGCCTGTTTGCGCATGCCGAGCAGGCGCAGGCCGCTTTCGATGCGCTTGAGCGACGGCGGCAGCGGGATCTTGACCCGCGGGTTGCCGAAGTAACCGTTCACTGCGCCGAGCTTGGCGACCGCGGCGGATGAACCATCCGTCAACGCCTGTCGGAGACCACTGGTTGCATCGGCATTGCTCAAATCGGCAATGCCGGCCGCTGCGGCATTGCCGATTAATAGGAATACACCACACGTAAGAACAGTGCGCATAGTCTGACTCGCCTCCATTTTCGCAGCGCTCGCCTCTTGCAGTGAATCAGTGGTCATTAATTTTTTTCGCCTCTGCGAAAAAAAATTCGGCGTGGTAACTCGAGCGCACCAGCGGGCCGCACGCCGCATGCGAGAATCCCAGTTCGCGGGCCTTGAGTGCGAAGGCGTCGAATACGACCGGCTCGACGTAACGCAGCACCGGTAGATGGTGGGCAGTCGGCTGCAGGTACTGGCCGATGGTCAGCATGCCCACGTCGTGCGCGCGCAGATCCCGCATGACCGAGACGATTTCCTCGTCGGTTTCACCGAGACCCACCATCAGTCCCGACTTGGTCGGGATGAGCGGGAAGCGTGCCTTGAAGTCCCGCAGGAGTTTCAGCGAATTGCGGTAGTCCGCACCGGGGCGCGCCTGCCTGTAGAGGCGCGGCACGGTTTCGAGATTGTGGTTCATGACATCAGGCGGCGACCCGGACAGGATGTCGAGCGCGATCTCCAGGCGCCCGCGGAAATCGGGAACCAGGACTTCGATCCGGGTATGTGGTGCAAGCCCGCGCACTGCCCGGATGCAATCCACGAAGTGCTGTGCCCCGCCGTCCTTCAGGTCGTCGCGGTCGACGCTGGTGATGACGACGTACTGCAACCGCAGCGCCGCGATTGTCTGTGCGAGGTTGCGCGGCTCGGCGGCGTCGGGCGGCAACGGCCTGCCGTGCGCCACGTCACAGAACGGGCAGCGGCGCGTGCACAGATCGCCCAGGATCATCAAGGTGGCGGTGCCCTTGCCGAAACACTCGCCGATATTGGGGCAGGATGCCTCCTCGCACACGGTGTGCAGGCCGTGGCTGCGCAGAATCTGCTTGATCTCGTGGAAACGCTCGCCGTCGCCCAGTCTCACCCGGATCCAGTCGGGTTTGCGCAGACGCTCCACGGGCACGACCTTGATCGGAATGCGAGCGGTCTTTTCCGCGCCCCGCTGCTTCACGCCGGCAGCGCTCATCGCAGGACCCGCGTCAGGTGTGCGACGAGTTGCTCGCGGACCGCCTCACCGGGAGCCCGGATGCCCAGGTCGCGCAATTGCGTGACGGCGAGACCGGGATAGCCGCAGGGGTTGATGGCATGGAACGGTGCAAGGTCCATATCGACGTTGAGCGCCAGGCCGTGGTAACAGCAGCCGTTCTTGATGCGCAGACCAAGGGCCGCGACCTTGGCGTCATTCACATACACGCCGGGCGCATCGGTCCGGCCGGCCGCCTCGATTGCGTACGTGTGCAGCAAGTCTATCACGGCTCGCTCCATCTGCCGCACCAGCGTTCGGACGCCGAGTCCGCGGCGCCGCAGATCGAGCAGCAGGTACGCCACGACCTGCCCCGGCCCGTGATAGGTGATCTGTCCGCCGCGATCGACCTTGACGACGGGAATGCCGTTCGCCACACGCGGCAGATGTTCGGCCTTGCCCGCGACGCCAAGCGTGTAGACGGATGGGTGCTCCAGCACCCAGATTTCATCCTGCGTATCCGCGCCGCGGCCAGTCGTGAATGACTGCATCGCGCGCCACGTGGTTTCGTAGTCGGCGACGCCAAGATGTCGCACGCGCGGTTCGAGTTCCTCCAACCGCACGGGTTCTTGCGCCCGATTCAGAGTTACAGTCATCGTGCCATTCCGGAGTCGGCCGCGCGTTGAACGGCGACGCGTCGTCCGTTCCAACGCGCGGAGTTAAACCGGAGCGTTGCTTCCGGTTTAACGGTTGTTTGATAGTGAGAACGGTAGCACAATGCCGCAACCCGGGGCAGGTCACGCTCCCGGGTGCGACGGTACACGTCATGGCATATAGATTTCTGGTGGTGTTCCTGTGCGAGGCTCTTCTGCTGGCAGGCGGCCCTGGCGCAATGGCACAGGAGCGCGGCGAGTACGCGAGTAATCTTGCCGCACTCTACAGTGAGCACCAGTGGGTGCTCGCGGTGCGGGAAGCCTGCAACAAGACACGACCGAAGCAGCAGGCGGACATCGACGGTGCGCTTGGCGCCTGGCGCGAGCGGCACCGGCAGCTCATCGACGACCTGGAAGCGCGCCTTGCGGCGATGGTGAAGAAGGCCTCGAGGGACCAGATGGACTACTCGCGCAAGTATGCCCGCTCGCAGTCCGAAGTGCTCAGACAGCGCGAAGAAGAGCGCAAGCAACTGCTTGCTCTGCCCAAAGAGGATCTGCAGCGCTTATGCACGGAGTTTCCGGGATACCTGCGCGACGCGCGCTCGGACATCCCACAGCGATTGCCGGAGGAGTTTGCAGCGATCTACGGGAAGGCGTCGCCGTGAGCGCGGCCCGCTCGCCCGCGGGATCGGGATTTCGGTGCGGACCGTGTAGAATTGCCGCAGTCTGATTCCAAGGCAAGGGGCACGAGATGGGCAAGGGCGACAAACGCACGCTGCGCGGCAAGATTTTCAAGGGTTCCTATGGCAAGACCCGTCCGCACAAGAAGAAAGTAAAGAAGCCGGGGCCGGCCAAATAGCGGGCTCCTACAGCACCATGACCACCATGGGGTGGTCGCACAGTTCCCGGTAAAGGCCGTCCAGCTGATCCCGCGAGCCGGCGCGGATGACACAGGTGACGCTGAGGTACTTGCCATGCTTGCTGCTCCTCATCTCGACGGTGGCGGCGTCGAAATCAGGTGCGTGCTGGCGCACGATCCCCACCACCGTCTGGGCGAATCCCGCTTGCCGGTGACCCAGTATCTTGACCGGGAAATCGCACGGGTATTCGATCAGCGTGTCTACCGGCATGCCGCCTCTTGTTCGAGAATCACGCCGCCTGGCGCATGATCTTGCGCTTGAAGTCCTGATACAGCCCGTGGACGGCGCGGAAAATGGCGCCGGGCGTTCCGGCGCCGACCGGCCTGCCGTCGAGCGTCGTCACGGCCAGGACTTCCTTGGTCGAGGACGTAATCCAGATCTCCTCCGCGCTGCGCACGTCCTGCTCGGGAATTTCGCGCACCTCATGCGGCACCCTGCCGGTCCGGGCGAGTTCGAGCACGACATCGTAGGTGATACCGGGCAGCACGAGGTGGTTCTTGGGCGGGGCGAAGAGCACCCCATTTTTCACCACGAACACGTTGCTCGCCGAGGCTTCGGTGAGGTAGCCGTCGCGGAACAGCACGACTTCGGTTGCACCAGCATCGACTGCGGCCTGGCGCAGCAGGCAGTTCCCGAGCAATGACGTGGACTTCACGTTGCACTTGAGCCAGCGGAAGTCCGTGGCGGTGATCGCGGGCACGCCGTTCTCGACCAGCTCCCGCGCCGGGGGAACGAGCGGGCTGCTCATTAGAAACACGGTCGGTTTGACATTCAGCGGGAATGCATGATCGCGTTTCGCGACCCCCCGCGTCACCTGCAGGTAGATCGACTGATCGTCGCCCTGATTGCGTGCGATGATTTCGTGGATGAGCCGCGTCCAGTCCGCATCGCCCATCGGGTTGGCAAGCCGGATGCCGTCCAGGCTGCGCTCCAGGCGCCGCAGATGTTCGGGCAATCGAAATGCGTGCCGCGAGTACGCCGGGATGACTTCGTACACGCCGTCGCCGAAGATGAATCCGCGGTCCAGCACCGGCACCGTCGCTTTCTCCAGCGGCAGGAATTCGCCGTTCAAATATACGATCTCGCTCATCTCGTGCCTGCTCCTATCTGAACATCAGCCGCAACGAATCCCATCCGCGCCCGAAGATGCCGGCGAGTGGAACGCTTTCCAATGCCACCACCGGCAGCTCCCGGAACGGCTTACCGTCGAGGAGCAGCTTCATCGTGCCCACTTGCTGGCCGGAGGCGATCGGCGCGAGCAACGGCTGGACGCTTTCAACGCTCGCCTTTAGCTGATCGGCCCGGCCTTTGGGCAGCGACAGGTAGAGTTCGCGCGCGACTCCGGCCTTGACGTTGTTTGCACTGCCCTTCCAAACCTGCAGCGTCGCGACCGCCTGTTCTTTCTCGTACAGGCGCACGGTATCGAATGCCTGGAATCCGTAATTGAGCAGTTTCTGGCTCTCGGCGGCACGCGCCGCATCCGAGCGCGCGCCGAGCACCACCGAGATCAGGCGCCGTTCGCCGCGCCGCGCGGACGCGATCAGGCAGTATCCCGCGTTCTCGGTGAGCCCGGTCTTCATGCCGTCGACAGTGGGGTCCGTCCAAAGCAGGCGGTTGCGGTTCGACTGCGAAATGTTGTTGTAGCGGAACTCGCGGGTCGAATAAAGCGGATAGAAGTCCGGAAAGTCGCGCACGATCGCGCCTGCCAGCAGCGCGAGATCATGGGCGGTCGAATAGTGCTGGGGATGCGGCAGGCCCGTCGAATTCGTAAAATTCGTGTTGCGCATGCCGAACTCACGGGCCTTCTGGTTCATCATCTGCGCGAACGCTTCCTCGCTGCCCGCGATCGCCTCGGCGAGTGCGATGCAGGCGTCGTTGCCGGACTGCACGATCATGCCGCGGATCAGTTCGTTCACGGTTACCGGCTTGCGCGGATCAATGAACATCCGCGAACCCTCGGCCCGCCAGGCGCGCTCCGACACCGGCACGACCTGCTCGGGCTGCAGCGTCTTGCGGCCGAGCGCGGTAAACGTCAGATACGCCGTCATCAGTTTGGTGAGGGACGCCGGCTCGACGCGATCGTTCACGCCGTGGCCGGCGAGAGACTGTCCGCTGTGAAAATCGACCAGCAGCCAGGCCCTGGCGTCTATCGCGGGCCCGGATGGAGAGACGTGCTGGGTGGCTCCCACTGCACCTGCCGCGAACAGCGCAATGGCGAATATGAATCGAAGCATTGACGTTATTATAACAACGCGGCGCAGCGTTATTGCGCCCCTCCGTGCAAGCTGGAACAATGCGCGCTCCTTGTTTGGGGCAAGCCATCCGATCATGAGGGTGTCAGACCGGGAATTGAACCGCTGTTGATCGGGGTCGGCCACCTGCTGAGGGCGGGCGACAAGCTTCCGCTCGTGCTGACCTTCGAGGTGCCGGGCGGAGGAAAGTCAATACTCCAGGTGGAGGCGGAAGTTCGCGCAGCCGGCACGACCGGCTCGCATCACTACTGATTCCCGGCACTGGCGAGGTTGATCCGATCCACTTCTAGCGCGGCGGGTGATCGTCGCGCTCAAGATAGCGCTTCACCGCCGAGCGCATGAACGCAAGCTGGCGCTCGAACTGGCGGCAACCATTGCACACCACCAGGTGCAGTCGGAGTCCAACGCGCTCAAATAACGTGAGCTTGCGGTCCTGGGTCTGCGACAGCAATGCGCTCGTTTCCCTGCAAGTCGGGATATGCATGAAGAGCCTCACACTCTTCCGAACCACTTTGTCTCCAAGCATTCTCTTAAACTCAGGCGGGCCCGGTGGAGCATGACCCAGCAATTGGTCGCGGTGATGTCCAATTCCTTGCAGATTTCCTCGGTGGAGAGTTCCATCACCTCTCGCATCATGAAAACCCGTGCGGTTTTCACCGGCATGAGCCTGGCGCACATCTCGAATGTTTCCCAGAATCTCTTGTTTTCAAGGGCGTTGCCGGGATCGCCCCAGTCCGCCGGGAAGTTCTGCCAGTGGCCGTCGGCCCTGAATAACGCATCGACGACATCGGCCTCGCTGCACTCGTCATCCTCGCCTTGAAGCAGCGGCTGCTCGCGCGACTGGCGCCGTACCTGGTCGATGATCTTGTGCTTGAGGATGCCGGTGAGCCAGGTTTTGACCGTGGACTTGCCGGAAAAACGATCGCCGCCTTCGACCGCGGCGAGCAGTGTTTCCTGTACCACGTCCTCCGCGGACGTCTGGTCGCGCAACTGCAGCAGCGCGTAGCGCATGAGATACCCGCGGAATTGCTCGACCTCGCCGGGGCTTACGCCGAGAGCGTCGGCGCGGGAGGAATTATTGTCGGCCATTGCGTTGGAACCGCCGTTGCACCACGACAACCTCTTAATCTATGGGCTTTATAGCATTCGCGCAAGGACCTGAGCCTTGCCGCATGGCACGGGTGGCCGCCGCGCCACGCCTCTTGAAAGCGGTGCCTGCGCTCCCATATTGCAACTGTCGGCGCCCGGCGCCAAGACCATCAAGGAGACATAGCATGGCAAACATTGCCCGTTTCAGCCCGTTTGATGATACTTTTGAGGACCTGCTTCGCGGTATCTTCGTGCGGCCGGTCGGCCAGGAAACCGGTAGCGCGCCGGCCCAGTGCAGGGTCGACGTGACCGAGGGTGAGAAGGCCTTTACATTGCGTGCCGAGATTCCCGGCGTGAAGAAGGAAGACATCAACATCACGATCGACGGTGACGAGGTGGCGATCAGCACCGAGGTGAAGAGCGAGAAGGAGGTCAAGGACGGCGAACGCGTGCTGCGCGCGGAACGCTACTACGGCAAGGTCTACCGCGCATTCGCGCTGGGCCAGGACGTGGACGAAGCGGCTGCGCAGGCGAAGTATGCCGACGGTGTGCTGCAGTTGACGCTGCCGAAGAAGGCCGCGGCCGCGAGCAAGCGCATCACCATCAACTAGAGACTATTGCTTACGGCGGCGCGGGCGCCGTCTGTTTCACCGCGCGGCAATAACCATAACGGCAGGCGC
>JACQGN010000218.1 GCA_016199545.1 Betaproteobacteria bacterium
TGCAAGCGCTCTCCCAGCTGAGCTATACCCCCACGAGAGGCGCGCATTATAGCCGCGGGGGCACCCGACTGTAAAGAATGAAAACCATTACGCGGGAAAGGCTTGCAACTGTTTCGCGAGGCGCGCGAGCACTTCGTCGCGCCCGATCAGTTCGAGCACCGCGTCGATGGCGGGCGTCTGCGCTGTTCCGGTCACCATCACGCGCAGCGGCATCGCAAGCTTCGGGAATTTGAGCTTGCGCTCCGCCACCACGAACTTGATTGTTGCGGCGATCTTTTCGCGCGTCCACTCGGCGCCCGCAAGGCGGTCGCGCAGATCGATCACTGCCGGCTCGATCTCGGCCGTGTAGTGCTGCTGCTTCAGCGCCGCGGAGGGATCCAGCGCGCGGTAGAAATAAACGGCTGCGTCCGCGAGTTCCTCGATCGTGCTCGCGCGTTCTTTCAGCAGCGCCACCACCCGCGCGGGCGACGGCCCGCTTCCAACATTGCATCCGTCCGCCTCCAGAAACGGTGTGACGAGACTCGCGAGGCGGGCATCGTCCGCTTCCTTGATGTATTGCTGGTTGAGCCAGGTGAGCTTCCCGGGATCGAAGCGCGCGGGTGACTTGCTGATGTGCTCCAGGTCAAACCACTCGACCAACTCCTCGCGGCTGAACTTCTCCTCGTCGCCGTGCGACCAGCCGAGGCGCGCGAGATAGTTCAGCAGCGCCTCGGGCAGGTAGCCTTCGTCGCAATACTGCATCACGCTCACCGCGCCGTGGCGTTTGGAGAGCCGCTCGCCGTCGGCGCCGAGAATCATGGGCACATGCGCAAAACGCGGCAGCGTCGCATCGAGCGCGCGGTAAATGTTGATCTGGCGCGGGGTGTTGTTGACGTGGTCGTCGCCGCGGATCACGTGGGTGATATCCATGTCGATGTCGTCGACCACCACGCCGAAATTGTAGGTCGGTATGCCGTCGCCCCTCAGCAGCACAAGGTCGTCCAGCTCGGCGTTGGCCACCGTGATCGGCCCCTTGACCAGATCGTTGAAGGTCACCTCGCCTGCGTGGGGATTGCGGAAGCGGATGACGGGCTGCGCGCCCGGCGGGGGCGTCAAGCCCAGACGCTTCGCATTCTCGGGCCGCCAGCGTCCGTCGTAGCGCGGCTTCTCGCCGCGCGCGCGCTGCTGCTCGCGCAGCGCCTCGAGTTCCTCGCGCGTCGCGTAGCAGGGGTACGCCCTGCCCTCGCTCACGAGCCGCTCCGCGACGTCGCGATACCGGTGCAGGCGCTTCATCTGGAAGAATGGTCCCTCGTAATCGAGGCCGAGCCAGTCCATGCTGTCCAGTATCGCGCGCGTCGACTGCTCGGTCGAGCGCTCGCGGTCGGTGTCTTCGATGCGCAGGATGAAGGTGCCGGCGAGCTTCTTCGCGAAGGCCCAGCAGAACAGCGCCGTGCGCGCGCCGCCGATGTGCAGATAGCCGGTGGGACTGGGAGCGAAGCGGGTGCGGACCATTTCGGTGACTGGCAGGGCGTGACTGGTGAGGCGTGACCAAACGCGCGATATTCTACCCGTCCCGGGCTGTCCGGCGCTTGAAAACATTCCGCAGTGCGTTCACCAGGCGTCCGACTCGATGCACGTGTTTTACCGCTTCCGCGCCATCCGACAGATACCCCAGACGCATCGAAATTTCCAACTGGGTTTCCAGTTCAGCCAGGGATCCGGTCGCAATGCCGAGGTATTGAAAGAACTCACGCGATGAATTTCTGGCAGCACCTTCAGCTATGTTCAACGGCACAGATATCGCAGCACGCCGGATCTGAGCCGTCAGGCCGTACACTTCCCGCGTCGGGAATCCTTCTGTCTTCCGATAAACCACCTCAACCAGGTTCATGGCTTCCTGCCAGGCAATCAGGTCTCGATGAGTTCTCTCGGCGATCATTCCTGCAGTAACGAATCAGCAACTGGAGGGTTTACACTGCCGCGCCCTATCAGTCACGCCCTACCAGTCACGCCTTCGGCCGCAGGCGAGCGCTGCCGGAATTCCTCAACGGTTTCGTCCACGCGCTGGAAGACGGCGCCCTCGTCCAGCAGCCGCCGGATGAGCTTCTCCAGCATCATGATGCGGTGCCCGCGGCCGATGATGAACGGGTGGCAGGTGTACGTAAGCACGCCCCACTCGATCCGTTCCTTCATGCCGAGAAATTCGTGCACCCAGTTGTCGAGGACATCGCCGGCCGGCTTGAGGCCCTGGCGCAGGGTCTCGGTCGAGCGCACGAACTCGAAATGCGGTGAGTCGTCCATCGACCAGTGTATCGGCATCTCGACGAGCGGCGTCGGCTCGCCGAATGCGGCTGGCGCCTCCAGCTCGATCCTGTCACCGCGGCGCGCGTAATAAGGCCGGCAGTCGTCGCCCATCATGCTGCTGTCGTAGGCGAAGCCGTGCTTCAGCAGCAGCTCGACCGAATGCGGACTCAAATCCCACGACGGAGAGCGGTAACCCCGCGCGTAGCTGCCGGAGATCGATCGGATCGCCTCGTTGGCGCGGACGAGTTCGTTTTCCTCCTGCTCGCGCGTGAGCGACGCCGGAGGCCGATGCGTCCAGCCGTGGTGCGCGATCTCGTGCCCGGCGCCCGCCACCGTCCGCACCGCATCGGGAAACGATTCGATCGTGTGCCCTGGGACATACCAGGAACTGCGAATGCCGAAGCGCCCAAGCAGGGCGAGCAGGCGCGGCGCAGCGACCCGCGGCCCGAACTCACCGCGCGAGAGCCAGCTCGGGCCCACCTGCCCGCGGGAGATAAAGCCCGACAGGCCGTCGAAATCGAAAGTGAGGCAGACGATGTGCTTGGGCATGAGACTGGTGAGGTGTGACTGATGAGGCGTGACTGGTGGGGCGTGACTGATACGGCGTGACTGATGAGGCGTGACTGGTAACTCGCAGTTTCGTAGGTTGGGATAAGCGCCGCGCATCCCAACAGTTGCCGAGCACCGCAGGTGTTGGGGTTCGCGTCGCTCACCGCCA
>JACQGN010000215.1 GCA_016199545.1 Betaproteobacteria bacterium
AGGAGCTTGTCGGACTTGAGGTGCGACAAGCTCCTTTGGCAAAACCGGCCGAGCAAAAAGCGGGCAAGAAACGAATTCGAGTGGTTAGAATGGTGACAAACTGTTCATGCCGACCCTGTTTTAAGAGATTTAATGTCGCATTGGGAGAAATTAGCGGCCGGTTTTTCTTACGCAAAACCGCCTGCACGAAGTACGACAAACACCTGGGCAGAGCCTCCGTCGAGGCGCCGTCCGTGCTCGCCATGTTACAATTTGACGTGCTTCATCATGTACTTGCTTTCGCTCTTGGCGCGCCGGCGCGGACCGACTGCGCGCTCAGGCTTTGTGAGTCTTTGGGTTGCAGGTGCTCTGACCCATGCGCATACTCCTGAGCAACGACGACGGTTATTTCGCGCCGGGTATCGCCGCACTGGAGCACGCTCTTTCCCCGATTGCAGAGGTTGCAGTGGTCGCGCCGGAACGCGACCGCAGCGGCGCCAGCAACTCGCTGACGCTGGACCGTCCTCTGACCGTACGGCGCGCGCAGAACGGCTACTTCCATGTGAACGGCACGCCGACGGACTGCGTGCACCTGGCCGTGACCGGCCTGCTTCAGGATCTGCCCGACATCGTAGTGTCCGGCATCAACCACGGCGCCAACATGGGCGACGACACGATCTATTCGGGTACCGTGGCGGCGGCGACCGAAGGCTTCCTGCTCGGGATTCCCTCCATCGCGATATCGCTCGTCGCGGATGGCAGAGATTATTTCGAGACCGCTGCGCGCGTGGCATTGGAACTGGTGCAGCGTTTCAATAGCAGGCCTCTCACACAGCCGGTGCTGCTCAATGTGAACGTTCCGGATCTGCCGTACGAACGCCTGGGCGGGTGCGAGGTCACGCGGCTCGGCCGGCGCCACAGGGCCGAGCCAGTGGTGAAATCGATGACGCCGCGGGGCGAAACCGTGTACTGGGTCGGAGCCGCGGGCGGCGCGCAGGATGCGGGGGCGGGAACGGATTTTCATGCGGTCGCAAACGGAATCGTTTCGGTGACGCCGCTGCAGGTGGACCTGACCCGCTACGCGCAGATCGACGACGTCAGGGCATGGATGCAATGAACGCGCCGCGCAACAGCGGAGTGGGCATGACTTCGCAGCGTACCCGCCAGCGGATGGTCGAGCGCCTGCGCAGCCTCGGCATACGCGACGAAACCGTGCTCGGCGTCATGAACGAGATTCCGCGGCACATCTTCGTCGACGAGGCCCTGGCGAGCCGCGCTTATGAGGACATCGCGCTTCCCCTGGGTTTCGGCCAGACGATATCCAGTCCTTATACCGTCGCGCGCATGACGGAACTCGCAAGGGGCGGGAACGCTTTCAAGAAGGTGCTTGAAATCGGTACCGGATGCGGTTATCAGACGGCGGTGCTGGCGCGCCTTGCGACGGAGGTGCACTCCATCGAGCGCCTGGCGCAGCTCATCAGCAAGGCACGCCGGCATCTGCGCGACGTGCGCGCGATCAACACGCGGCTGCGATACGGAGACGGCATGCAAGGCATGCCGCAGGCGGCGCCCTTCGACGCGATCGTCATCTCGGCGGCGGCGACCCATGTCCCGGAACCGCTGCTCGAGCAGCTTGGTGTTGGGGGTCGTATGGTGCTACCGCTGGGCAGCGGCGAGGAACAGCGTCTGTGCGTGATCGAGCGCACGGCACAGGGCTATAATGAACGGCGCATGGACGCGGTCAGGTTCGTGCCGCTGCGCTCGGGTACCGAATAGCATGATCTGGGATAACCGCATGGATCGGTGGCTGGATGGCGTAAAAGGCATCGCTATGATCGGGCTCGCAAGCCTTGTCATGGCGGGCTGCGCGGCCAAGCGCCCTGCGCCGGTGTCCGAGCGCGCGCCGCCGCCCAGGACGGCGCCGATCAAACCTTCGGTGGCTCCCCGTCCGCCGGGCCCCCCGGCGGAACGCCCCAGCACCTACATCGTGAAAAAGGGTGACACGCTGTACAGCATCGCGCTCGACCATGGCGTGGACTACAAGGAGTTGGCTGCCTGGAATAATGTTGAGTCGGACAGGATTCAGGTCGGCCGGCAACTGAGGCTCGTGCCGCCGGCAGGGGCAGTGACCACGGCTCCCCTCAAGACCGCCCCGGCGCAAGTACAAGCACGGCCGCTGGATACCTCCGGGGCGCCCGCGGTGGCCGTGGCCGGAGGCAACGTCAAGAGCGAACCGCTCGCGGTGCGCGTGCCGTACTCGGAACAGGCGTACGCGCAGTTGGCATCGGTCAAACCGCCGGGTGCGCTGGAACCCAGACCGCCCGTTCGGCCGGATGCGCAGCGTGGCGAGGACGACCTCGACTGGATCTGGCCTGCCAGCGGCAAGGTGATCAGTGGTTTCAATGAAAGCGCCAATCTGAAGGGAATCGCAATCGCCGGCAGGCTGGGCCAGCCGGTACTGGCGAGCGCGCCGGGACGCGTCATCTTCAGCGGAACCGGCATCCGCGGTTTCGGAAAGCTCATCGTGATCAAGCACAACAATACCTTTCTGTCCGTGTATGCCCACAACAGCACGCTGCTGGTGAAGGAAGGACAAACCGTCGCCAAGGGGCAGAAAATCGCGGAAATGGGCAATACCGACGCGGATCGGGTCAAACTGCATTTCGAGATCCGGCGTTTCGGGAAACCCGTCGACCCCGGAAAACTGCTCCCCGACCGTCCGGTCTAGCGCGTCGCCGCGCTGAAGTGTCTCACGCGCTCCTCGAATTCGCGCCGGGCAGCCGGGCCGGGCGCCACCCCGTAACGGAGCACGATATAAAGCCGCGTGATGGCGGCGACCGCGGTCTGCAGATCGGGGCGGGCGGCGGCGAGGCGCGCGGCGTAGGCGGCGGGGCCTTCCGAAGGCGCACGCGGCAGGCCGGCGCCTGCCAGCTTGCGGCAGAACAACAGGTATGCACGCTTCACAGGATCCGTGGCCGCGCGCGAGCGTCGGGCCATGAGAAGAAACAGGATCACGGTGACGGTCAGTGTGGCGATCACCAGCAGGAACGCCAGTGACTCCCAAGTGCTCCTGTCGATCCCGATCCGTGTCATGAGGCTCCGCTGGCGCTCGGGGTTGTAGCCCAGCACCCATTGGTTCCAGCTGTTCGCGACCGAATCCCAGGTGAGCCGCAACTGGCGCAGCCACGGGTAGTCGCCGCGCACCAACAGCGGCAGCGGATCGGTGCGCGGCAGCGCCGCTGCAATGCCCGACTCCACCCGCAACGGAGACACGGCTGCCGTGGGGTCCACCCGGACCCAGCCTGCATCGGGAAACCACACTTCGGTCCAGGCGTGCGCGTCGGATTGCCGCACGATCATGTAGTTGCCTAGCGGGTTGAGCTCGCCGCCGAGGTAGCCCGTCACGATGCGCGCGGGGATGCCGGCTGCGCGCATCAGCACCGCGAAGGCCGAGGCGTAATACTCGCAGAAACCGCGGCGCGTCCCGAACAGAAAATCGTCCACCGGGTGATCGCCGAGTTGGGGCGGCGAAAGCGTATAGAAGTAGGCTTCGTCGCGGAACATGGCCAGCACCGCGTTCATCAGGGCCCTGTCGTCGGCGAATTTCTTGCGCAACGCCCGCGCGAACTCGGCGGTGCGGGGATTGAAACCGGCCGGCAGCCTCAACGCCCGGCGCATGGCCTGCCTGCTTTCGGCGCGTCCGAACTCGACTTTGAGAAACGACTGCATGTCGTAGCGCACGCGGGTGGTGACGGGCGCCGCGGAACGCAACTGAAAATCGCTGGTGGGAATCGCGCCCGGCGGCACTCTGGCGGGAAGGTCGAGCGCAAGCAGCCAGCGATCGTTGTGCGGTTCCAGGGTGACGCTGTATTCGATCGCCGGCAACTGGGCATCGTAGCGCAGTTGGCTGGCGTACTGATAGGGCGGTGCGGACCAGGAGTAGCCGTCGAAGTCCCACATCACCGGGCCGCGCCAGTAGAGGTCGCGCGGTGGTGGCGCCTGTTCCTTGAACTCCACGCGGAATGCGACCGCGTCGGACAAGGTGAGGTTGGTGAAGCTCCCCGGGGACATGGATTCGGAGAGTCCGCTCACCGCCGAAAACGCATCGTGCGGCAGCCCCCACAGGGGCCCTTGAACCCGCGGAAAAAAGAGAAACAACACGAGCATCAGTGGGGCCGACTGTGCCAGCATGAGACCTGCTGCGCGCAACGGCACCCGGTAACCCGCATCCGAGTGGCCGTGCTGCAGATGGACCATGCCGGCGGTGATCAGCCACACGCACGCCAACATGTAGAGCGCAGTGGGAATGGTCTGCGAGTGCAGGAAGTTGGTGATCACCAGGAAGTAGCCGAGAAAGCACAGCAACATGCCATCCCGGCGCGTGCGCGCCTCGAGCAGTTTCAGCGCGAGCATTACCATCAGCAGGGCGATCCCGGCATCCCGCCCGAAAATCGTTCGGTAAGTGAGGTATACACCGGTGACGGTTCCAGCGACGATCGCGAGCAGCAGCCACTTGCGCGGGAGTTCGAACCGCATTTTGCCCAGATAGACGCGCCAGGCGACAAGCATCAGGGCGAGGGTGATGATCCACCACGGCAGGCGGTCGACGTGCGGCGCGGCGAGAAGCAGCAGCGCGCCGGTGAGCCACAGCGTACTACGCAGATTGAGCCTGGGATCCATCCCGGTCGAGCACCCGTACATCGAACAGCGCGAGCGCCTCGAGACAGCGCTCGCGGTGCGCTTCACCTGTTGCCACCGGCAGCGTCATGCCCGGCAGTCGCAAGCCATAAGACACGCTGGAGGCCTGCGCGTCGATGACCCAACGCGTGAGCTGCGACAGCCTTGCTTCGACATCCATGGTGGCGGGCAGCTGCTGCCAGTCGAGCCAGAGTTCCGCGTCGGCGCGTCCGCTGAACTGTTTCGTGAGCAGACCCTGATCGCGTGCGGCTGCCTTCCAGGCGATGTGCCGCGGCGAGTCTCCCGGGTGGTACTGGCGCAGGCCGGAGAAATCCTCCTGTCCCTGTCCGTGGAGCGCGCCGCTGCCTTCCGAGGATACCTGCGGCGGGAGGGGGGCGCCGGGCCGCGCCGGGCGCGGGTAGACCACGCACTGCACGTCGAGATCAAGATACGACCAGGCATGGAACAGCCCAAGCGGGTAACGTGTGAAAAGTGTCAAGCGCCCCGGCCGCAGGGGGCCGCGGCGCGGCGCCGGAACGTCGACGCTCGCGAGGACCTGGTGCTGCGCCGGGATATCGTGAAACGCCGCAGCATTGCGGTCACGGGTCAGCCCGATTTCGTAGCGGTCGGTGGCTCCCGGGTTTTCCAGCCGCACGGTGAAGCGCGCGTGCTCGCCGGCGAAAACCGCCGGTACCCGCCCCGGCGCGACCCGCATGTGGGCGAGATTGCGAAAGGTGTGCAGCATGGCTGTAATTCCCAGCCCGGCCAGCAGGAAGGTCAGGACGAAACCGAGGCTCAAGCCATAGTTGATCGACCCGACCAGCATCAACAGCAACGTAAGTGCGAATACGATTCCCTGCCGTGTGGGCAGGATGAAGACGCGGCGCTGGACCAGGACTATCGTGCCTCCCTCCGGGCCGCGCGGCTGGAAAATCCAGTGGTAGAGTTGGTTCTTGAGCGCTGAGTACATCTCAGGGCAGGATTGAGGATCGAGGATCGAGGGAGAAGCCCGGAAGTGTGCCCTCAATCGGCATGAAGCGAGCGGCTCTCGATTACTCAATCCTCACTCCTCATTCCTTGCTTCTTACGGGATAGGCACCTGCTTGATCAACTGCTCAGCCACGTCGGCCCCGTTGACGCGGCCGGTCTCGCCGGCAAGCGCCAGCCGGTGACCCACCACGCCCGGCAGCACCGCCTGCACGTCCTCGGGCAGCACATGATTGCGATCCTCCATCAGCGCCCACGCGCGGGCCGCGTGAAGCACGGCGAGCGCGGCCCTGGGCGACAAGCCATGGACAAATTCCACCGACCGCCGGGTATGACCCACCAGCGCCTGCACGTAATCGAGCAGCGCACCCGCCGTGTACACCTGCTGCGCCGCGCGTTGCAGCTCGATCAGCGTCCGGGATTCCATGCACGGCTTGAGTTGCGTCAGGAGGTCACGGCGGTCCTCGCCTTGCAGGAGCGCACGTTCCGCATCGGAATCGGGATAGCCAAGCTCGATGCGCATGAGAAAGCGATCCAGTTGCGATTCCGGCAGCGGAAAGGTGCCGATCAGGTATGAGGGATTCTGCGTGGCGATCACGAAAAACGGGTCCGGGAGCCGGCGCGTCTCGCCCTCGATGGTGACCTGCTGTTCCTCCATCGCCTCCAGCAGCGCGCTCTGCGCCTTGGGGGTGGCCCGGTTCACTTCGTCGGCGAGCACCACCTGGGTGAATACCGGTCCGGGATGGAACTGGAAGCCGCCGGTGTCCCGGTTGTACACCGACACGCCCAGAATGTCGGCCGGGAGCATGTCGCTGGTGAACTGGATGCGCTGAAAACCGAGGCCGAGCGATGAGGCGAGCGCGTGCGCGAGCGTGGTCTTGCCGACACCCGGAATGTCCTCGATCAGGAGGTGGCCGCGGGCGAGCAGGCACGCCAGCGCGAGCCGGATCTGGTGCTCCTTCCCGAGAATGATGCGGCCGACCGCGGCGGCGACTGTGTCAATCTGATTGGGCATGATCCCCTGCCATTACCTGATGGAGTTTGCCATATTGAATGAGAAAGGCGTAGTCTCTCCTTGATGCGCAGTCGTGACGCGATCGTTCAACATTCGGCCACAATTCGGATTGTAGCCGGACCACCGTGACGATCGCGTTCCTCACGCACCCGGATTGCCTGCTGCACGACATGGGCGCACATCATCCCGAGCAGCCTGCGCGGCTGCAGTCGGTGCAGGACCAGCTCATCGCGTCGGGAATCAACAGCTTCCTGCTACACGTTGACGCCCCGCTGGCAACGCATGCGTGTCTCGCGCGGATTCACAGCGCCCGCCATATTGCCGCAATCGAGAACGCAGTGCCACAAACGGGCTTGGTGCATCTCGATCCCGATACGGCGATGAATCCCCACACGCTCACCGCGGCGTTGCGGGCGGCGGGCGGCGCGGTGCTCGCGACCGACATGGTGATGGCGGGCCGGGTGCGCGCGGCGTTCTGCAACGTGAGGCCCCCGGACACCACGCGGAACGCGAACACGCGATGGGCTTTTGCCTGTTCAACAACGTTGCCGCCGCTGCAGATGTTCGCGCCCGAGATGGTCTTCGTATCGGCGGGTTTTGACGCGCACCGCGAGGACGATCTCGCGATGCTGAACCTGACGGAGGCCGATTACGCCTGGGTCACGCAAGTCATCCGGGCGGTCGCGGACAAATATGCGCAGGGGAGGATCGTGTCGGTGCTCGAGGGCGGCTACGCGCTGCATGCGCTGGGCCGCAGCGTGGCGGTGCACCTGAAAACGCTCGCCGACCTCTGACTGTGCGGTTGGGCCCGGCTGCGAAGCAGGCCGGTCTATTTGACGAAGACGGCTGCCAGCACGCGGCGGCCTTCACTCGTCAGAATATTGAAGGTGCGGCACGCGGCACGGGTATCCATGACCTCGAGACCGACGCCAGCGTGCGCAAGCGGGCGCGTGAGCGCGGGCTCTGGGAAACGCAGCGTGGCGCCGGTGCCGAGAAGCACGATCTCGGGGACATGGGCGAGCAGTTCGGAGAAATGCTCGGGCGCGAGCACCGAGAACGCGCTCACGTCCCAGGGCTGGACCGACTCCGGTATGACCAGCACCGGCCTTTCGTGCCGGGTATGGTTCACCTCGACGTAACCGGCGCCGTAGCCGGTGAAAACACAGCGGCCGGCAGCCTGCTCAAGCTGGAGCTTCATTCATGGCTCGCTTCATGCTGACGGCGTTCCGACTTTGGAATAGCTCGAGATTTGTTAGATTACACCCTTTGTTCAGCCGCCGCACATTAAGCATCTGATTTGCCGCGGATTAGTCGCTCCGTTACAATCACTAGCTTTTTCGCCCTGACGCGCCCGCATGGAAGAGTTTCCACGAATAAAACGCCTTCCGCCCTACGTTTTCAACGTGACGGGCGAACTCAAGCTCGAGGCGCGCCGGCGCGGCGAGGACGTGATCGACTTCAGCATGGGCAATCCCGACCAGCCCACGCCGCGCCACATCGTGGACAAGCTGATCGAGACCGTACAGCGTCCGGACACGCACCGCTACTCGGTATCGAAGGGCATACCGCGGCTGAGGCGCGCGATCTGCAACTGGTACAAGGCGCGCTACGACGTCGAACTCGATCCCGATGCCGAGGCGATCGTCACCATCGGCTCCAAGGAAGGCATCGCCCACCTTGCGCTCGCGACGCTGGACACCGGCGACATCGTGCTGGTGCCGAATCCGAGTTACCCGATACACATCTACGGGCCGGTCATCGCCGGCGCCGATATCCGCCACGTGCCGATGCATTCGGGTGTGGATTTCTTCGAGTCGCTTGAGCGCGCGATCCGCGACTCCTATCCGAAACCGAAGATGCTGATCGTCAACTTTCCGAGCAACCCGACCACCCAGTGTGTGGAACTGCCGTTCTTCGAGCGGCTGGTAGCCGTTGCGCGCGAGCATCACATTTATGTGGTGCACGATCTTGCCTATGCGGACATTGTGTTCGATGGTTACCGCGCGCCATCAATTCTTGAAGTGCCGGGCGCCCGCGAGGTCGCCGTCGAGTTCTTCACGATGTCGAAGAGCTACAACATGGCGGGGTGGCGGGTCGGGTTCATGGTGGGAAACCGGGAACTGGTCACGGCACTCGGACGCATGAAAAGCTACCACGACTACGGGATGTTCACCCCGATCCAGGTCGCCTCGATTATCGCGCTGGAAGGCCCGCAGGATTGCGTGGAGACCACGCGCGCGGTGTATCAGGGGCGGCGCGACGTGCTGTGCGGTGGCCTGGACGCGATCGAGTGGAAGGTCGAGCGGCCGAGGGCGACGATGTACGTATGGGCGCCGATTCCCGACAAGTACCGGGCGCTGGGCTCGCTCGAATTCTCGAAGAAGCTGCTGGCGGACGCGAAGATCGCCGTCGCGCCGGGTACCGGCTTCGGGCACTACGGCGACGATCACGTGCGCTTCGCGCTGATCGAAAATGAGGCCCGGACAAGACAGGCGCTGCGCGGCATCAAGGAAATGTTCAGGAAGGACGGACTTCTGTGAATGCGGAATGGCGGACGGAGTTCATTGGCGCCCAACATGAATAGGCCGGCAACAACATCGTGCGTACCGAAGCATGGCATCATGGCACGTTGCGAGTTTCATTCATCATTTATCATTCATCATTCAGTATTATGAAACCAATAAATGTCGGCCTGCTCGGCATCGGCATCGTGGGCGGAGGCACGTTCACCGTTCTTGCGCGCAACCGGGAAGAGATCGCGCGCCGCGCCGGGTGCGACATCACCATGAAACTGGTGGCGGATAAGGATCTCGAGCGGGCGCGGAGCATCGTCAGCGGGCGCGCGACGCTGACGGCTGACGCGTATGCGGTCGTCAATCATCCGGACATCGATATCGTGGTGGAACTGATCGGTGGCACCACCATCGCGAAGGAACTGATCCTCAAGGCGATCGCCAACGGCAAGCATGTCGTCACCGCGAACAAGGCGTTGCTCGCGCAGCACGGCAACGAAATCTTCGCCGCCGCCCAGAAGAAGGACGTGATGGTGGCATTCGAGGCGGCGGTGGGCGGCGGCATTCCCATCATCAAGTCGTTGCGCGAGGGCCTGACCGCGAATCGCATCGAATGGATCGCGGGGATCATCAATGGCACCAGCAATTTCATCCTGTCGGAGATGCGCGACAAGGGCTCGAGCTTCGACGCGGTGCTGAAGGAGGCGCAGCGGCTGGGATACGCCGAGGCCGATCCTACCTTCGACGTCGAGGGCATCGATGCGGCGCACAAGCTCACTATCATGGCTGCCATCAGCTTCGGAATACCCATGCGTTTTGCGTCCGCGCACGTCGAGGGCGTCTCGCGCCTCGCGCAGGAGGACATCCGCTACGCGGGAGAACTGGGTTACCGGATCAAGCTCCTCGGCATCGCCAAGCGAAAAGCCGCGGGGATCGAGTTGCGGGTGCATCCTACGCTGATTCCGGAGCGCCGGCTGATCGCCAATGTCGAAGGTGTAATGAACGCGATCCTGGTGAAGGGCGACGCGGTGGGCCAGACGATGTTTTACGGGGCGGG
>JACQGN010000202.1 GCA_016199545.1 Betaproteobacteria bacterium
GTCCCGAGTCGGCCAACAATGCCGCGGCGCAGACCGCGTTCATCCCGACGCTCACCCTGGGCATACCCGGCAGCGGCACCATGGCGTTGATGCTGGGCGCGCTCACCATACAGGGCATCGCGCCAGGGCCGCAGGTGATGACCGCCAAACCGGATCTCTTCTGGGGCCTCATCGCCAGCATGTGGATCGGCAATTTGCTGCTCGTCGTGCTCAATCTGCCGCTGGTCGGGATGTGGGTCCAGTTGCTCAAGGTGCCCTATCGCTGGCTGTTCCCCTCGATCATCATGTTCTGCGCGGTCGGCAACTACAGCATCAACAACAGCGCCATGGACCTCTATCTCGTCGCAATCATGGGCATTGTGGGCTACATCCTCGTGAAGCTCGAATGCCCGCCGGCGCCGCTCATCCTCGGCTTCGTGCTGGGACCCCTGATGGAGGAAAACCTGCGGCGCGCGCTGCTCATCTCGCGCGGGGATCCGACGGTGTTCTTCACGCGGCCGATCAGTCTTACCTTCATGCTCCTGAGCGCGTTCGTCCTCATCATCATGATCATCCCACAGATGCGCAAGAAGAAAGAAGAGGCCATCCACGAGGGCGGGGGCGGGTAGGAAGTTCGCGAAGCTGGCTCCCTGCCGCAAGGCGGGGGGTCACGAGCTTTCTACGCTGAGATCCGAAGCCTCGGCGAGCACCACGACGCGCACCAGTTCGGCGACGGAGTTCACGCCGAGTTTTTCCATCATTTTCGAGCGGTGGGCCTCGACGGTCTTGATGCTGATCGCGAGGTCCTTGGCTATGCACTTGTTGGGCCTGCCATCGACCACACGGCGCATGACTTCGCGTTCCCGTATGGTAAGCGTCGCGAGCCGGGGGGCAATCAGCCGATAGCGCGCACGGGGGTCCGCAAGCTCGCGTTCGATCTGGACTGCGCGCTCGATCTTCGTCAGCAGTTCCTGGTCCCGGAACGGCTTCTCGATGAAATCCAGGGCGCCGCGCTTGATCGCGTTGACTGCCATCGGCACGTCGCCGTGGCCGGTGACGAAGATGGTCGGGATGTTCTGGTGCAGCCTGAGCAGCATTTCCTGCAATTGCAGGCCGCTCATACCGGGCATGCGGACATCCAGCACCAGGCACGCCCCCGCGCCCGGCTGGTACGCGGCGAGAAAGCATTCCGCGTTGGGAAAGGCCACGACCCGGTGGCCGGCGGATTCTATCAACCAGCACAGCGAGTCGCGCAGGGCATCGTCGTCCTCGACGATGTATATCAGAGGCGCTTTCTGTTTCTCGGTCATGGCCTGGCGATTCCGAGCGTGAAGTGAAAAACCGTTCCGCCGCCCGGATTCGCGGCGGCCCAGATCTTGCCGTTATGAAACTCGACGATCGAACGGCAGATCTGCAACCCCATGCCCATGCCGTCAGCTTTCGTCGTGAAAAATGGCCTGAACGGATTTCCGGCCAGCTCCTCCGGCAGGCCGCATCCGCGGTCAGCGACGTCAACCTGCAGGGTATCGGCGCCGGTCACGCGGGAGCGCACGAGCAATTCGCGCCCTTCCGGTGGAACATTTTCCATGGACTCGACGCCATTCCTGATCAGGTTCAGCAGCACTTGTTTCAGCATGATGATATCGGCAAGCACCTGCGGCCGGCCCGAGTCCAGATCAATCCGCGCCCTGACATCGTGGCCGGCCGTTTCGTTCTGGACCGTCAGGGCCGCCTCCGTAATCACGCTATTGATGTCGCACGGCGCGAGATCGGGTTCACGCTTGTGCAGAAACTCGCGTACGCCCTGAATGATACCCCCCGCGCGCACTGCCTGGGCGGTGCTCTTTTCCATGGCCTCGCGAAGTTCGGCGGCCTGCCAGTCCCCGGAGCTTAGTCGCCGGACGCAGCCCATGTTGTAGCTCGCGATCGCAGCGAGGGGCTGGCTCAGTTCGTGCGCGAGCAGGGACGCCATTTCACCCGCCGTCACCAGGCGCGCGGTGATCTCGTCCTTCTCCTGTTGCTGGCGCGCCAGCGCCTCCGCATGCCTGCGCGCCGATATGTCGGTGGCGATGTGCAGTTGGACGCGCTCGCCATCGACCCACCGTATCTGCCGCACCGTCAACCAGTACCACGCCTTCGTGACCGAGTCCTGAACCTCGAGCGTTCTGGCTCCTCCCTCCTGCGATGACGCGGCGAGATCGGTCCAACGCACCTGCAAGCGTTGTTCAATATCCTGTGCGGTGCATGGCCGCCCGCTCCCGAACGCTTCTCGGCCCTTGGAATTGATGTAAAGAAGCCGCCCGTCCACCCCGTGCAAGACGTAGACCGCGGAATCAAGGCCTTCGATGACCGTGACGAAACGCTGATCGGCGAGGGCAAGGGCCGTCTTGAGCCGGTCCAGCATGAGAACGAAGATCAGATACATGCATAACTGCAGCAGACCGTCCCACGCAAAGAGCAAGGGATGCGAAAACAGATGCCTGTCCGCGAACGACAACATCCATGCCCCCACGCACAGGAAAGCGATTGCGAGACCCATTGCGCGCCCGATCATCCAGGTCGCCAGGAATATCGGGAGCAGGTAGGCGACGATCAGGCTGAATTCATAACCGCTGATGTGGTCGAGCCACCAAATCACGGCAACCGCCACCAGGATGATGCCCCCCCAAAACGGCCGTGAAATTCGCCCGAAGCGTGCGCCGAACCAGGGGACGGATTGCGGAAGTGTGGCCATGGTAGAACCTATTTTACGCTGTGGGCGTGCGGCGTCGGGCGGGCGCAATCCGAACCTCGCGCCCTCTTAGCCCGCAATCTCTAGCGCACCACAAGGCACCGTATTAGGGTTTACCCCAATTGTCGACGGTCATCGGGAGCCATCAGAATCCGTAACCCTCGCAAGGGGGGGGTGCGTTCTGATGGGCTGCGGGTAGCAAAGCAAACTGAGGTGCACGAGTGCGCATGCATGCAGTCTTCAGGGCCGTTGGAAAACGAGAACGGAAGAAGAGCTCGGCAGCCGTAGTAGTTTGGACCGGAGTGTTTCCGCTTCCTTCTTAGCACGACAAGGACTCTGATGAAACTCGATCTCGTGAATAACAAGGACTTCCTCGCCGGCCTGCTGATGATCAGCGTCGGCGCCATCGCGTTCTACATGGCGCTCGATTACCCGATTGGAAGCGCCCTGCGCATGGGCCCCGGGTACTTCCCGCGGGTGCTCGCCGGCATCCTCATGACCTTCGGCCTCTACGTCATGATCCGCGGCATCCGGACAAATGAAAAGGTCGAGGGCGAATGGGGCTGGAAGGCGCTGACAATGCTCACGCTTGCGTTCGTCGTCTTCGGTTGGTTGATGGACCGCATCGGGATGATCCCGTCGCTGGTGGTCATGTTCTTCCTCGCCGCGCTCGCCGGGCATCAGTTCAAGTGGCTGGAAGTGACCATACTCACCGTGTTGATGACCGCGTTCGCA
>JACQGN010000036.1 GCA_016199545.1 Betaproteobacteria bacterium
AGGGTGCGCAGCGTGGAGCGCGCGTTGAGGTAGCGCTTGCGGTCGGCGAGGTCCTCGTGGGTCAGAAGCACCTGCGAGGTGAGCAGGCCGAACTTCCTGAAGCACGATTCGTAGACCTCGACGAGGCCCATCTGCCCGACCGCCGCGGCAGCCTGCAACTCGTGCAGCGCGTGCGGCCGCCGCTTCCAGCCGAGGCGCTGCATGCCCTCGGCGATCGCGCCGCTCGACACCAGCACGACCTCGCGCCCCATGCCGCGCAGCTGCGCGATCTGCCCCGCCCAGCGCGCGAGCGCCGCGTGATCGAGTCCCTGGCCCTGGTTCGTGACGAGGCCGGAACCGACCTTCACCACCAACCGCTTCGCGTCTTTGAGAACGGACGTCATGAAACGTTGAATGCAACCGCCGATGAACGCCGCCTAAACACGATTGGAAAAGCGTGATCCGTGATCAGTGATCCGACGCACCCCGGCCAGCGCGACGATCCGGTCGATTCACGGCTCACGCCTTTCGATCCTTCGCATCGTCGCCCTTGTTCTGTTCCAGATGTTCCATCGCCGCGTAGGTGAGCTCCCTGCAGCCTTCGCCGGTGAGCGCGGAAATGATAAAGCTTTTCCCCTTCCACCCCAAATCGCGCGCGAATTTCCTCGCGCTGCGCGCCCGCTCCCCGGGTGCGATGAGGTCCGTCTTGTTGAGCACCAGCCAGCGCGGCTTGCGGTAGAGCGCCTCGTCGTACTTGCGCAGCTCCTTGACGATCGCCCTGGCGTCCTTGACGGCGTCGCCGCTGCCGTCGAGCGGCGCGACGTCGACGATGTGCAGCAGCAGCCGCGTGCGTGCGAGGTGGCGCAGGAACTGGTGTCCGAGGCCCGCGCCTTCCGCCGCGCCTTCGATCAGGCCCGGGATATCGGCGATGACGAAGCTGCGGTTGTGATCGACGCGCACCATGCCGAGGTTGGGATGCAGCGTCGTGAACGGGTACTCGGCCACCTTGGGCCGCGCCGCCGACACCGCGCGGATGAAGGTGGACTTGCCCGCGTTGGGCATGCCGAGCAGCCCCACGTCGGCGAGCACCTTCAGCTCGAGCTTCACCTTGCGGCTCTCGCCCGGCTCACCCGGCGTGAACTGGCGCGGCGCGCGGTTCACGCTCGACTTGAAATGAAGATTTCCTAGCCCACCTTTGCCGCCTTTCGCGAGCAGCGCGCGCGCGCCGTCGTGCGCCAGGTCGGCGAGCGTCTCGCCGGTTTCGGCGTCGCTCACCACCGTTCCCACCGGCACGCGCAGCTCGATGTCGGGCGCCGAGCGGCCGTAGCAGTCGGCGCCCATCCCCTTCTCGCCGTTCTTCGCGCGGTGGATGCGCGCGTAGCGGTAGTCGATCAGGGTGTTGATGTTGCGGTCGGCGATCGCGTGTATGCTGCCGCCGCGCCCGCCGTCGCCGCCGTCGGGACCGCCGCGCGGGACGAACTTCTCGCGCCGGAAACTGGCGACGCCGTCCCCGCCCTTGCCGGCGTGGGCTTCGATCACCGCTTCGTCAATGAATTTCATGGCTGGCTGGAGAATAGATCCTGGCCACAGAGGTCACAGAGAACACAGAGGAAGACCGACAAAACATCAACGCGAAGGACGCGAAGGGTTCAGAATTAAAGCAAACCGAAACGCCATTGAAGCTTTTCCTTGGCATCCTTCGTGTGCAGCTTTTGATCTTCCTCTGCGATCTCTGTGTCTCTGTGGCAAATGCAGTTCAACTACAAACAAAAAAGCCCTGTCGTCCGACAGGGCCTTTTCAGCGGAACGCTTTGGGCTCAGGCGGGGACGACGCTCACCTGCTTGTTGTTTTTCGGGCCTTTCTGCGAGAACTCCACCTTGCCGGTCACCTTCGCGAACAGCGTGTGGTCGCGTCCCATGCCGACGTTCACGCCCGGGTGTACTTGCGTGCCGCGCTGGCGCACGATGATGCTGCCGGCCGGGATCAGCTCGCCGCCGAAGCACTTCACGCCGAGGCGCTTCGCCTGCGAATCGCGGCCGTTGCGTGAACTGCCGCCTGCTTTCTTGTGTGCCATGACCTGACTCCTTCTCTTTCACCACACTTGGTTCCCTCCCCCTTGACGGGGGAGCCACCACCACATTCCCTCCCTGAATGGGGAGCTACACTAAATTCCCTCCCCCTTGAGGGGGGAGGGTTAGGGTGGGGGTGAACGATCCCCTAACCCGCGATCCCGATAATCTCCAGTTCCGTGTAATTCTGCCGGTGTCCCTGCGACTTGCGGTAGTGTTTGCGCCGGCGCATTTTGAAAATCTGCACCTTGTCGCCGCGCCCGTGGGCGAGCACTTTCGCCGTGACGGCGGCGCCATCCACGAGCGGCGCACCCATCCGCACCGCCTCGCCGTCCGCCACCAGCAGCACCTGGTCCAGCACCACCTCGCTGCCGACTTCCGCAGCTATCTGTTCCACCTTGAGTTTTTCGCCGGCGCTGACGCGATACTGCTTGCCGCCGGTCTTCACGACCGCATACATGGGAGACCCCGACCGAGAGCTTGGGAAAGCCGCGCATTTTACAAAAATGTCCCTGAATAGTCAAAGAAAATCGGCTACTCGCCTTGCCTTGGGGTCAGGTAGTGCATAAACTTGCATCATGAAGATGACCGAAGTCACCGGGATAAAGGAGCCTCGCGGAGCAGGCGTTGGTGTGCTCGGCGGAATCCTGGCACTTGCGGGAGTGGCTGGTTTCGTGGCCTCGGTTCTTGACCTGATCGGGCTGCGTGAAGCCAACCTGCTGCTTGCGTCAGGTGGCGCCATGGCCCTGGGGCTGATTTTCGTCGCGGCCAGCTTGTTCTTGAGACTCCGGGAAGCGCACGAAGCCCGCTTGCTGGATGCGGAGTTCTTTCTGGCCAGGCGGGAGCTGAAAGATGCGCTCGCGCTGTCGGAAAAAGTTCGCCGCCGCTTCGAACCGACGGGCGTCAAGCCCCGCTCCGTAGAGGGTTAGCGCCAAGGTGTGGCGCGCCTTTTTTCAGCCAAAGGACCTCCACGAACTCCCCGATCAAGGTTTGCTCGACTATCGCGATGAATGCGATCGCGATCTGCGAAGGATCGAGCAAGAGCTGGCATATCTTGATGGCCGGCGAAGCGAGCTGAACAAGGATTTCACCTCCGACGGCATCATCGTGGTCGGTGGCGTGGTCCTTGCGGGCGTCGGCATCGCGGCGACAGCGATCGTCACGTTCGGCGGAGCGCTTGCCCTGGCGGGCGGCGCCTTTTCGCTCATCGGCGCACACCGGTATGGAAACCGCCTGGTCGAAAGAAGGCTGGTTGCCGACGAAGTCAGGTCGCGCCGCGAGTCGATTGCGTTCCTGGCGAGCGAGCTGAAGCGAATTGAAGACGAACTGGACCGGCGCGGAATCCGTTAGACCGCTTTTTCCTCGACCTCCCGCCGTGTCGATCGACGCCATCCGTGAGTTCATCGCCGCCGACATGCGCGCGGTGGACGAGGTCATCCGCACGCGGCTGCACTCGGACGTGGCCCTCATCCGCCAAGTGGCCGAGTACATCATCGGCGGCGGCGGCAAGCGCATGCGGCCCGCGCTCGTGCTGCTTTCCGCCGGCGCCTTCGGCTACCGCGGCCGCCACCACCATGAGCTCGCCGCGGTGGTCGAGTTCATCCACACCGCCACCCTGCTGCACGATGACGTGGTCGACGAGTCGGCGCTGCGCCGCGGCCGCCCCACCGCCAACTCGCTCTTCGGCAACGCCGCGAGCGTGCTGGTGGGCGACTTCGTCTACTCGCGCGCCTTCCAGATGATGGTGGGCGTTGACAGCATGCGCGTGCTGCAGGTGCTCGCCGACGCGACCAACGTCATCGCCGAGGGCGAAGTGCTCCAGCTCATGAACTGCCACAACGCCGGCATCGACGAGGAAGACTACCTCCAGGTGATCCGCTACAAGACCGCGAAGCTCTTCGAAGCGGCCACCCGGCTCGGCGCGATCCTCGGTGGCGCAGGGGGCGCGGCGGAGGAGGCGATCGCGATGTACGGCGTGCACCTCGGCACCGCGTTCCAGTTGATCGACGACGTGCTCGACTACTCCGGCGACCGGCAGTCGATCGGCAAGAACCTCGGCGACGATCTCGCCGAGGGCAAGGCGACGCTGCCGCTCATTCACGCGATGAAGCGCGGCACACCCGGGCAGGCGGCATTGATCCGGCGCGCGATCGAGCACGGCGGGCTGGAGGAACTCGGCGCGGTGCTCGACGCGATCCGCGGTTCGGGCGCGCTCGACTACGCGCGCGGGCAGGCGCTCGCCGAAGCGCGCGCCGCGTGCGATGCGCTCGCCGCGCTGCCAGCTTCGCCCTATCGCGACCACCTCCTCCAACTCGCCGATTTCGCCGTCACCCGCACGTACTGATGTAGCGCAGGCGCCCCGCCTGCATCCAAACTGCCGGCTGCCAACTGTCATTAGCCGTGCGCACCGCGCGCCGTCGATCGCCGTGCGGATCCAAGTCATCCCGCAGTACGCCCCACCGGACGCGCAGCCGCTTGTGTGAGGCGCTCGCCGCGCTTCCCGCCACGCCCTGCCGCGATCACCTTCTCCCGCTCGCCGACGGTGGTAATCGACCATCGCCCGGATCGGTCGTCGTGCAATCGGGAATCAGACCGCAGCCACGAGTTGACCGCGGCGGTTGTCGCCGGTATGCTTTGATGCATGCGTACCACCATCAATCTGCCTGATGCGCTCATCGCGCGCGCCAAGAAGCTCGCCGCCGAGTCACGCACGACGCTGACCGCAATCATCGAGTCGAGCCTGCGGGAAACGCTCGCGCGGCGGCGCAGCCCGTTACGCGCCGCGGCGGTCAAGCTGCCGGTGTTCGGGAAAAAGGGTTTGCAACCTGGCGTGGACCTGGACGACAGCGCGGCGCTCCTGGAGCTGATGGCGATGTCGCGCGATGCTGCTCCCCGACGTTAACGTCCTGGTCTACGCCCATCGGGCTGACGCCGCCGGTCACCTGCAGTATCGCGAATGGCTGGAGCGGGTGCTCGCGACTGAACCGGCGTTTGGCATGGCGGAACTCGTACTCGGCGGGTTTCTTCGGGTTGCAACCCATCCCAAGGTGTTTCGCGAGCCCTCGCCGCTCGATACTGCGCTGGCATTTGCGGAGACGTTGCGCAATCATCCCCATTGCATCCTGGTCGCGCCAGGTGCGCAACACTGGGAAATCTTTGCGCGGCTCTGCAGAGCCGCGGGAACGAAGGGGAATCTGATTGCGGACGCCTACCTTGCGGCGCTGGCGATCGAGAGCGGAGCCGAGTGGATCACGACCGACCGCGACTACGCACGCTTTCCCGGGCTGCGCTTTCGCCACCCGTTCGACCGATGACCTGAAATGGACGGCGACCGGCAGAAAGCACGGTGCGAATCATGCCGCCGCGCCGCGTGCGAGGCGATTGCCACGCTGCTCGCCTCACCCTGCCGCGATCACCTGCAGCGGCTCGCCGACTTCGGCATCACCCGCAAGTACTGATGTAGCGCAGGCGCCCCGCCTGCCCCATGCCAACTTCCGACTGCTGACTGCCCACTGCCTCCTGCCAACTTCATACTGGCTCCCGCCAACTCCGCATCGCGGGGCACCGGAACCGGTAATAAGTCACACTCTTGGCGCGAATGCGGAGCCCGCCTGCCCCCCAAACCGATACTAAAGTATCGGTGGTATCGGAAAACCGATACCTAAGTATCGAATGTCCGCCGGTACCAGCCGCCGCGCACCAAAACGTTGCGTCTCCTCGCAACTCACCTCAAGTAAGCGGCATTACCGGCTGAAATCACGGGAAGATTTTCTACGCCCGCCTGTAAGCTTCGCGTAAGGTAACTTGCGACCGAGGTGACGCTGGCGGCGATTGCCGAGGACAGCGGCGTGCGTGTGATCACGCAGGCGGAATTGCTGGCCAATGCGTCCGATGTGGACAATACGAACGCTGAGCTGAGCGCGACCGGCCTGACGATCGCGTCGGGCG
>JACQGN010000203.1 GCA_016199545.1 Betaproteobacteria bacterium
ATGTTGTTGGCCGACAGCATGAGGACCTGCGCTTCCAGCTGGGCTTCCAGGCTGAGCGGGATGTGGACCGCCATCTGGTCGCCGTCGAAGTCGGCGTTGAACGCCGCACACACCAGCGGATGCAGCTGGATCGCCTTGCCCTCAATCAGAACGGGCTCAAAAGCCTGGATGCCCAGCCGGTGCAGCGTCGGCGCGCGGTTGAGCATGACCGGGTGTTCCCGGATCACCTCCTCGAGGATGTCCCAGACGATCGGCTCTTCGCTCTCCACCATGCGTTTTGCCGCCTTGATCGTGGTGGCGAGCCCCATCAGTTCGAGCTTGTTGAAGATGAACGGCTTGAAGAGCTCCAGCGCCATCTTCTTGGGCAATCCGCACTGGTGCAGCTTCAACTGCGGACCGACCACGATCACCGAACGTCCGGAATAGTCCACCCGCTTGCCGAGCAGATTCTGGCGGAACCGCCCACCCTTGCCCTTGATCATGTCGGCAAGTGACTTGAGCGGTCGGCGGTTCGCTCCGGTCATTGCACGGCCGCGGCGCCCGTTATCGAGCAGGGAGTCCACTGCCTCCTGCAGCATGCGCTTCTCGTTGCGCACGATGATTTCCGGGGCCTTCAGCTCCAGCAGGCGCTTCAACCGGTTGTTGCGGTTGATGACGCGCCGGTAAAGATCGTTCAAATCCGAGGTCGCGAAGCGGCCACCGTCCAGCGGCACCAGCGGCCGCAGTTCCGGCGGCAATACGGGCAGAACCTCCATGACCATCCAGTCGGGCTTGATGCCCGACTTGTGGAATGCCTCGAGCACCTTGAGGCGCTTGGCGATCTTCTTGATCTTGGTATCGGAACTGGTCGCTGCAAGCTCGGTGCGCAGGGTATCGATCTCCCCGCGGAGGTCCAGATTGCGCAGCAGTTCGCGCACGCCCTCCGCGCCCATCGCAGCGCTGAACTCGTCGCCGTGCTCCTCCACCTTGGCGAGGTAATCGTCCTCGGTCATCAACTGGCAGCGCTTGAGCGACGTCATGCCTGGATCGATCACCACGTAGGCCTCGAAGTAGAGCACGCGCTCGATGTCGCGCAGCGTCATGTCAAGCACCATTCCGAGCCGCGACGGCAGCGATTTCAGGAACCAGATGTGCGCTACCGGGCTTGCGAGCTCGATATGTCCCATCCGCTCGCGCCGCACCTTGGACAGCGTCACTTCCACGCCGCACTTCTCGCAGATCACGCCGCGGTGCTTCAGCCGCTTGTATTTCCCGCACAGGCACTCGTAGTCCTTCACCGGCCCGAAGATCTTCGCGCAGAACAGACCGTCGCGTTCCGGCTTGAACGTGCGGTAGTTGATGGTCTCCGGTTTCTTGACCTCACCGTAGGACCACGAGCGTATCTTCTCGGGCGAGGCGAGCCCGATCTTGATCGCGTCGAATTCCTCTTCTTCCCTGACTTGCTTGAACAGATCGAGCAGAGCTTTCATTCAGGACCTCCGGTTCTCGTGAAATGTGAAACGTGAATTGTGAAACGCGAGAGGCAGTTTACGTTTCACTTTTCACTTTTTACGTTTCACCATTCATCAGTAACGGTTGTGGTCGAGGTCAATGTCGATCGCGAGCGACCGGATCTCCTTGACCAGCACGTTGAACGACTCCGGCATCCCGGCCTCGATCCGGTGATCGCCCTTGACGATCGATTCGTAGACCTTGCGCCGGCCCTCGGTGTCGTCGGATTTCACCGTGAGCATTTCCTGCAGCGTGTACGCGGCACCGTATGCTTCCAGCGCCCACACCTCCATCTCGCCGAATCGCTGCCCGCCGAACTGCGCCTTGCCCCCGAGCGGCTGCTGCGTGACCAGACTGTACGGCCCGGTCGAGCGCGCGTGCATCTTGTCGTCCACGAGATGGTGGAGCTTCAGCATGTGCATATAGCCGACGGTGACCTGCCGCTCGAAGGGTTCGCCCGTGCGACCGTCATGCAGCGTGACCTGTCCGGAGCGCGGCATGCCCGCAAGATCGAGCATGCCTTTGATCTCCTGCTCGGTCGCACCGTCGAACACCGGCGTTGCGAACGGAACACCGCCTTCAAGATGGCGCGCGAGATCGATCACCTCATCGTCGCCGAGCGAGTCGATGGCCTCGCGCCGCCCGCTCGTGTTGTAGATCTTGTCGAGGAATTTTCTTACCTCGGCGGCATTCGCCTGTGCCCTCAGCATTTGCCCGATCTTCCAACCCAGGCCTTTCGCGGCCCAGCCGAGATGCGTCTCGAGAATCTGGCCGACGTTCATCCGCGACGGGACCCCCAGCGGATTCAAGACGATGTCGACCGTGGTGCCGTCTGCCATGTACGGCATGTCCTCAACCGGAACGATCTTTGAAATCACGCCCTTGTTGCCGTGGCGCCCCGCCATCTTGTCTCCCGGCTGCAGCCTGCGCTTGACGGCGAGGTACACCTTCACCATCTTCTGCACGCCGGGCGGCAGCTCGTCGCCCTGGGTCAGTTTCTTCTTCTTCTCCTCGAACGCCCTGTCAAAGAGCGCCTTGGTCTGGGCCAGGCTTTCCTGCAACTGCTCCATCTGCTGGCTCGCCACGTCGTTGGCAAGCCGGATGTCGAACCATTGGTGGCGTTCGACTTCCGCAAGATAGGCCTTTGTGATCTTCGCCCCCTTGGCGAGCTTCTTCGGACCGCCGTTCGCAGTCTTGCCGGTGAGCAGCCGCTCCACGCGGCTGAACGCGTCATCCTCCACGATTCGCAGCTGATCCGCGAGGTCCTTCTTGTAGCGCTTGAGCTCGTCATCGATGATCTGCTGGGCGCGCTTGTCGCGTTCGATCCCCTCGCGGGTAAACACCTGCACGTCGATCACCGTTCCCGACATCCCGGATGGAACCCGGAGGCTCGTGTCTTTCACGTCGGAAGCCTTCTCGCCAAAGATCGCACGCAGCAGTTTTTCCTCCGGCGTCAACTGCGTCTCGCCCTTCGGTGTCACCTTGCCCACCAGGACGTCGCCGGCCTCGACTTCTGCGCCGATGTAGATGATCCCCGATTCGTCGAGGCTCGCAAGCTGAGACTCGGACAGATTGGAGATGTCGCGGGTGATTTCCTCCGAACCCAACTTGGTGTCGCGCGCCACCACCGACAGCTCTTCGATATGGATCGAGGTGAAGCGCTCGTCCGACACCACGCGCTCGGAAATGAGGATCGAGTCCTCGAAGTTGTAACCGTTCCACGGCATGAACGCGACCAGCATGTTCTGGCCGAGCGCGAGTTCGCCCATGTCGGTTGATGCGCCGTCGGCGACAACGTCGCCCCTGGCGATCGCGTCTCCGACCTTCACGAGGGGCCGCTGATTGTTGTTGGTGTTCTGATTGGAGCGCTGATACTTGACGAGGTTGTAGATGTCCACGCCGACCTCCCCGGCCGACGTTTCGTCGTCGTTGACCCGCACCACGATGCGCGCGGCATCGACGTAATCGACGACCCCGCCACGCCGCGCCTGCACCGCCGTTCCGGAATCCACGGCCACGGTGCGTTCCAAGCCGGTGCCCACCAGCGGCTTTTCAGCCCGCAGACAGGGTACCGCCTGACGCTGCATGTTGGAACCCATCAAGGCACGGTTCGCGTCGTCGTGTTCCAGGAACGGAATCAACGACGCCGCCACCGACACGGCCTGCGCCGGCGCGACATCCATGTAATTGATGCGATCCGGCGTACTGAGCGTAAACTCGTTGAGGTTGCGGCACGAGACCAACTCGTCGGTGAAGCGGTTGTTGCCGTCAAGGGCCGCATTTGCCTGGGCGATCATGTATTGGCCTTCCTCGATCGCCGACAGGTAATGAATCTCGTCCGTCACGTGGATGTCGTTCACTTTGCGATACGGTGTTTCGAGAAAGCCGTACTGGTTCGTGCGGGCGTAAAGCGCGAGGGAGTTGATCAGACCGATGTTCGGACCTTCCGGTGTCTCGATCGGACATACACGACCGTAATGCGTCGGATGGACGTCGCGCACCTCGAATCCGGCGCGCTCGCGGGTAAGGCCCCCCGGGCCGAGCGCAGAGACGCGCCGCTTGTGGGTGATCTCGGAAAGCGGATTAGTCTGGTCCATGAACTGTGAGAGCTGGCTCGAGCCGAAGAACTCGCGGATCGCCGCCGACACCGGCTTCGCGTTGATGAGATCATGCGGCATCAGGTTCTCGGACTCGGCCTGCGACAGGCGCTCCTTCACGGCACGCTCCACGCGCGCGAGTCCGGCCCGGAACTGGTTCTCGGCAAGTTCGCCCACCGAGCGCACGCGCCGGTTGCCAAGGTGATCGATGTCGTCGATCTCGCCCTTGCCGTTTCTCAGCTCGACCAGTATCCGGATCACGGCGACAATGTCGTCCGCCGACAGCGTGCCTGACCCCTCCAGCTCGCCGCGGCCCACGCGGCGGTTGAATTTCATACGGCCTACCGCAGACAGATCGTAGCGGTCGGCCGAGAAGAACAGACCGTTGAACAACGTCTTCACCGCGTCCTCGGTTGGCGGCTCGCCCGGGCGCATCATGCGATAAATCGCGACCTGGGCGGCGAGCTGGTCGGCAGTCTCGTCGATGCGCAGGGTCTGGGAGATGTACGGGCCCTGATCGAGATCGTTGGTGTAGATCGTCTGCAGCTGCGTGATGCCAGCCTGACGCAGCTTTGCCAGCAGATCGTCGGTGATTTCCTCATTGGCATTGGCGATCACCTCCCCGCTTTCCTTGTCGATCAGGTTGTGGGCCAGCGTGCGGCCGACGACAAATTCGTCGGGGACGCCGATGCGCTGGAGTCCAGCCTGCTCCATGTCACGCACGTGTTTGACGGTAATGCGCTTGTCCTTCGAGACGATGAGCTTGCCCGATGACGTACTGATGTCGAAGCGCGCGATCTCGCCGCGCATGCGTTCCGGCACCAGTTCGAATTCGCACCGCCCGTCGGTGAGATGAAACGTGTCAAACGCAAAGAATGCCTTGAGTATCTGTTCCGGCGTGTAGCCCAGTGCCTTGAGCAGAATGGTGACGGGCATCTTCCGCCGCCGGTCAACCCGGAAGTAAAGGTAGTCCTTGGGATCGTACTCGAAGTCGAGCCACGACCCCCGGTACGGGATCACCCGCGCCGAGAACAGCAGCTTGCCCGACGAATGCGTCTTGCCGCGGTCATGCTCGAAGAACACCCCTGGCGAGCGGTGCAGTTGGGACACGATTACCCGCTCGGTGCCGTTGATCACGAACGAGCCGGTCTGCGTCATGAGCGGGATCTCGCCCATGTACACTTCCTGCTCCTTCACCTCCTTCACCGTCGGCTTGGAGGCTTCCTTGTCCATGATCGTAAGGCGCACCTTCGCGCGCAGCGGCGCCGCGAAGGTAAGCCCGCGTTGCTGACATTCCTTCACGTCGAACGGCGGATCGCCGAGCGTATAGCTTACGAAGTCGAGGCGTGCGTTCCTGGAATGGCTCTCGATCGGAAAAATACTCTTGCACGCAGCCTGCAGTCCCTCCTGCTTGCGGGAGTCGGGCGGCACGTGCTCCTGCAGGAACGCCGCATAGGACTGCAGTTGGGTCGCCAACAGGTACGGGACCTGCAGCACGCTGTCACGCTTGGCAAAGCTCTTGCGGATGCGCTTTTTCTCGGTGAACGAGTACGCCATATCAACTCCACAGAAGAGTCAGGAAGCTACGGAAAAAAGCTGCCAGCGCGCCGCGCGTGTAGCGCGCGGGATGCTTGGCAGACCGCGAATTACTCAAATGAGATACAACCGGCGGACAACCGCCAATCACGTCTCCACACGACTGCTACTTGATCTCGGCCGTTGCGCCGGCTTCGGTCAGCTGCTTCGCAAGCGCCTCGGCATCGGCCTTGGGAATGCTTTCCTTTACCGCCTTGGGCGCCCCATCCACCAGGTCCTTCGCCTCTTTCAGGCCCAGGCCAGTGACCGCACGCACCACCTTGATCGTATTCACCTTGTTGGGGCCGGCATTGGTGAGCACTACCGTGAACTCGGTCTTTTCCTCGACGGCAGCCGCCGCCACCCCCGCCGCCGGCGCCGCCACCGCGACCGCAGCCGCGGCGGCCGATACGCCAAATTTGTCTTCCATGTCCTTGATGAGCTGAGACAGCTCAAGTACGGTCATGTTCGAAATTGCATCGAGAATTTCTGCTCTGGCAAGTGCCATTTCCAACTCCTGTTAGATCGAAAAATTGACGTTTGACGGTAGCTGGTTTGCGATTACGCAGCCGCCTTGTTTTCTTTCTGGTCGCGAACCACAGCCATGGTGCGGACGAACCTGCCGGGCACTTCGTTCAAAGTGCGCACGAACTTCGCGATCGGCGCCTGCATGGTTCCCATGAAGGTCGCAAGCAGTTGCTCACGGCTGGGCATCCGGGCGAGGTCCGCCACCTCCTTGGGTGACATCACCACGTTCGGCATGGCACCGGCCTTGATCACGAATTTGTCGTGGCCCCGGGCAAACTCATGCAACACCTTCGCCGCAGCTACAGGATCGCTGGAAATCCCGTAGGCAAGCGGCCCGGTCATTTTGTCGGCCAGCGCCCTAAACGGAGTTTCAGCAACCGCACGCCGTGCAAGCGTATTCTTCAGCACGCGTAGATAGACTCCCGAGGTGCGCGCCTTCCTGCGCAACTCGGTCATCTCCCCTACCTTCAGACTGCGGTACTCGGCAAGCACGATGGTCTGCGCCTTTGCCACCTGGGCGCCGATCTCGGCTACGACCGCCTGCTTCTGTTCCAGATTAAAACCCAAGATCGTGTCTCCTTTTACTTAAATGATGAATGCGGAATGATGAGTTGATGCAAGCGGACAGATTCGCCGCCCATTCATCATTCATCGTTCATCATCCATCATTCGTTTACGGCGACCTTGGTTACAGGAGTCAAACATGACCATGTGTGACCTGATTCCGGGTGCGCCGTCTGCGTTGGGCACCGCTCGTGAAATGTGAAAAGTGAAACGCCCCACCCGCTCACCGTCACTCGCAATGATTAAGCTTCCTGGCTTCCGGCGAACCGCGAAACCCACATTTCACCTTTCACGTTTCACCTTTCACTGAAAACCCCAACGGTCTTTGACAACCCGTCGACGATCCCCTGTCGGCGGCCCAAAGTCTTGCCCCGGCGCCACGCCGGGGTCAAATCTCCTACTGCATCAGACTTGCCTGGTCCACGCGCACGCCTGCGCCCATCGTGCTCGACACGCACAATTTCCGGAGAAACTGTCCCTTCGAGCTCGCCGGCTTGGACTTATTGATTGCGTCGACCAAGGCCCTGAGATTCTCGGTGAGCGCCTCGACCGTGAACGAGGCGCGCCCGATCGTACATTGCACGATGCCGGCCTTGTCGGTGCGATATTGCACTTGGCCGGCCTTTGCGTTCTTGACCGCCGTCGCGACATCCTGGGTGACCGTACCCACTTTGGGGTTTGGCATCAGGCCACGCGGGCCGAGTATCTGGCCCAGCCCTCCTACTACACGCATCGCGTCCGGCGTCGCGATCACGACGTCAAAATCCATTTTTCCGCTCTTGATCTCGTTCGCCAAGTCTTCGAACCCGACGATGTCTGCACCGACGTCCTTCGCCTGCGCAGCCCTGTCGCCTTGCGCGAAAACGGCGACGCGAACCGTCTTGCCGGTGCCTTGGGGCAGTACGATCGACCCGCGCACTGCCTGATCCGATTTCTTGGCATCAATGCCGAGGTTGATCGAAACGTCCACCGATTCATTGAACTTGGCCGTGGCGTTTTCCTTGATGATCCGGAGCGCATCGGGCGCCGGATACAGTTTGTTCGGGTCCACCTTGGTGCGAACCGACTTGTAGCGCTTCGAGAGGTGTCTCATTTACAAGCCCTCCACTTCAACGCCCATGCTGCGGGCGCTGCCGGCGATCGTACGCACGGCGGCTTCCAGATCGGCAGCCGTAAGATCGGGCATTTTCATCCTTGCGATTTCCTCGGCTTGCGACCGCGTGATCCGGCCCACTTTGTCGGTATTCGGCCGCGGGCTGCCCTTTTCAATTTTCGCCGCCTTGCGAATCAACACCGAAGCCGGCGGCGTCTTCATCACGAAGGTGAAGCTCTTGTCCTGATAGGCGGTGATTACCACAGGCACGGGGAGCCCCGGTTCCATCTTCTGCGTTGCGGCGTTGAACGTCTTGCAGAACTCCATGATGTTGAGACCGCGCTGGCCGAGCGCGGGTCCGATGGGCGGGCTCGGATTCGCCTTCCCCGCGGGCACTTGAAGCTTGATCAGGCCGACTATCTTCTTTGCCATGCTGGCTCTCCTTTCGGGTCCGGACGGATGTCAGGATCGAGGAATGAGGATTGAGGATCGAGGAAGAAACGTCATGACGATCATTCCCGCGTTCTCAACCTTCAACCCGCTCCTTCACCCTCCCCATGTGTCGTCACGACCGCAGCGGCGCTGCGGCACCTGCTCTAAATCCCGAATCCCCGATCCCTAATCCTGTCCTTACGCCTTTTCCACCTGCCCGAACTCCAGCTCGACCGGCGTCGACCGGCCAAAGATCGTCACCGAAACGCGCAGCTTGCTCTTGTCGTAGTTTACGTCCTCGACGTTCCCGTGAAAATCAGCAAACGGCCCCTCCTTCACCCGTACTGCTTCGCCGACCTCGAACAAGACCTTGGGTCGCGGCTTCTCCACGCCTTCCTGGATCTGGTGCAGGATATTCTGCACTTCCTTCTCACTGATAGGCGTCGGTTTGGTCGCGGTGCCGCCAACGAAACCCGTCACCTTGGGGGTGTTCTTGACCAGGTGCCAGGTATCGTCGGTCATGTCCATCTCGACCAGCACGTAGCCGGGGAAGAACTTGCGCTCGCTGATGTTCTTCTGCCCGCTGCGCATCTCCACGACCTCCTCCACGGGGACGAGGATCTGACCGAAGCTGTCTTGCATGCCGGCGCGCCGGATGCGATCCTGCAGCGTGCGCTGCACGCTTTTTTCAAAGCCTGAATAGGCGTGCACCACGTACCACTTCTTGCTCATGAATCACCCTGGCCGATCAACTTCTTGACCGCCCACAGCAGGCTCGCGTCTACCAGCCACAGGAAGAGCGCCATGATGACCACGAACGCGAACACGATGCCGGTAGTCTGCAAGGTCTCCTTGCGCGTCGGCCACACGACCTTCTTGGTTTCCGCCACCGACTCGTGGGAGTAGACATAGAACCGCTTGCCGGGTTCAGTCGTCCACATCACCGCCGCTCCCGCGCCCAGTCCGGCGAGCACGGAAGCAAGGCGTACAATGGCCGGACTCCCACTGAAGTAATAGAAAGCCGCTATACCCGCCGCCACCAGCAAAATTGCCACTACCATCTTGACCTTGTCCACCATTTGATCCGTTTAGGGTTCAGAGTTCAGATTTGAGCGTTGAGATGCCACATTCCGCACACGCCGGCCCCTGCGGTTCACTTGCCATAAACACCGGACTCTCAACCCTCAACCACTCTCTTGTGGCAGGCCAGGAGGGTCTC
>JACQGN010000210.1 GCA_016199545.1 Betaproteobacteria bacterium
CGGCGATGCCGTTGACGAACTCGACCTCGCCGACCGGCTTCATTTCGTCCGGGCGCTCGGCGCGGTACATGGAGCCGCACTCAATGAACACCGTCTTGACGATGTTGTGCCCGCTGGACGTATCCTCCGCCAGCTCGTGCATCAGGTAGCGCCCGCGCTCGTTGTCCCACACGTGATGGTGCGGATCGAGGATCGGCAGGTCGGGCTCGAGCGCCGGCTCCTGGCGCAGCTTCGTCCAGGCATTCAGTTCAGGAAGCTCGCGATAGGAGTTGCCGCGGAATTCGTATGCTGCGTGATTCAGTGCCATATCATCCCTCCTTGAGAAACCGAATGATGACACAGGGCACGACGCCACGCGCCACGGCCTCTACTTCCCCTCGCCCCCCGGGAGAGGGGCCAGGGGTGAGGGAAACCAAACGTCGTTGACAGCCCCCGCCCCGCGCCGGAAACTGCCGGCAAACCCGCCAGAACCACCAACGAGAGAAGTCCCATCATGGCCAAACTGCGCCACATCGCGATGGTAGTCGAGAAGATGGAGGAAACCGCCCGGTTCTACGAAAAGGCCTTCGGCATGAAACGCGTCAGGCAGCACGAGACCGCGATCGGTCTCTCGGATGGCGTCGTGAGCCTGGTGATCATCCACCCCTCGAACGTCAACATGAAGGGTGACGACCGGAGAGGCTTGCACCACATCGGCTTCCTTGTCGACGACATGTAGCGGGAATCGGCGAAAGCCGAAGCCAACGGCGCCGTCCGCAGCGGCAGCATCGTCCTTGCCGAGGCCGAGGGGGGGCACGAGACCGAGCGCAAGTTTCGCGATCCCAATGGCCAGGTGTTCGACCTCACCAGCCCGGAATACGCGCGCAATTTCTGGCGCGTCGCGGTGGAGGCCTGAAGCATCACCGCAACCGGATATCGGTCGTTGCGTACGCGAAAGATAACATTGCCCCATTGAGGGGTACGCCAGGGCCGCAATACAAAGAACTCACAGCGATAGCGATCATGGCGCTTTCCTCCCCCCTCGCCACCACCCGGACTCCGGCGGCGGCCTACGTCTACGTCTCGCACGCGGAGGACGGCGACATCGGCATGTACACGCTGCAGTCCGACGGTTCGCTTCAGCCCGGCCCGCGCTACAAGGCCGGGAAGGACGTGATGCCGATAACCGTCAGCGCGGAAAAGCGCTTCCTCATCGCCGGGGTGCGCTCGAAACCGTACTCGGCGCACAGCTACAGCATCGACCGCGGCACCGGCGCGCTCAAGCTCGTCGGCACCGGCCCCCTCGCGGAGAGCTTCCCGTACATCCATCTCGTCCGCAGCGGGCGTCACCTCCTCGGCGCGTCCTACGGCGCGAACCTCGTGAGCGTGAATCCCGTCGGCGCCGATGGACGCGTCGGCGCGCCGCTGTGTTATGACCGTCGATAGCTGAGGCGCGGCAGGCGCCGGTGATCTCCCCGTTTGCATCCACCAGCGTTCCCGCGCGCGAAACGAGCAGGCGGCTGCGCGAATAGAGATCGGCGCCCAGCGTCTTGAAAACCGGCAGCCAGGCGGCCTGCGAGAGAGTGGTGCCGAAGCCGCCGGGCGAAGCACCGGCGATCGCGACGGGCTTGCCGCCGAACACGCGCGCGATGTCGGCCGGCGGGCGCGAGAGCCAGTCGATCGCGTTCTTGGCAACCCCCGACATGCTGTTGTTGTACTCTGGCGCCACGAACAGCAGCCCGTCGGCGGCGGCGATGACGTCCTTCAGGCACGACACCGGTCCGGGCACGCCGCTCGCGCTTTCGACGTCGCCGTTGTAAAGGGGAATCCCCGCTATCGATTCGATGCGCAGCTCGCTCCCGGCCGGCATCAGCGCCGCGGCCGCCTGCAGCACCGCTGAGTTGTACGATCCGCGCCGCAAGCTGCCCGATACGCCTATCAGAGTGACCATGATGCTGACCTTTCACTGGTCGTTGCCGATGACCTGCCCCCACTCCCGCCCCCACCCCAACCCTCCCCCGCGCTGCGCGCAAGGGAGGGGGACCTGTCGGCGAAGGCTTAACCCCCGCTGCCGTACGGACGCGTCAGGATCTCGAGCAGGTGGCCATTGGGGTCTTCGAAATAGACGCCGCGGCCGCCGTCGCGGGTGTTGATCTTGCCGCGCTCGCGGCGCGCGGGATCGGCCCAGTAGGCGAGCTTGCGTTCCTTGATCCGCCCGAAGATCTCGTCGAATTCGGCCTCGCTGACGAGGAACGCGTAGTGCTCGACGATGAACTCGCTTTCGTCGGCGTCGAGGAAGTCGAGCGTCACGTCGTTGCCGGTCTGCACGCCCATGAACGGCCCGAACGGCACCGGGGCGGGGAGGCCGAGAATCTCGGACAGGAACGCGGCGGAGGCGCGCTTGTCGCGGGCGTGGACGATGGTGTGGTTGAGCTTGGCGACCATGGCTCGAATATTAGACCTGCTCCCTTTTCTTGCATAGCAAGGGAGTAACTCGACCGTCGGCAGAATTTCTGCGCGCATTCCACGCCGTCTGCCGGGATTTCAGAATGAACAATTGGGTTGACCTCCACATCATCGCGTCGCCAGCAGTTCGCGCACCATGACCTCTATGCGCGCCGGCGGAGTGCCGGGCGGGAACAGCCTGGCGTAGTGGCCCCCGCAGTCGGGCAAGAACACAAACGCAGCGTGGTCGATCAAGCAGGTGCTCGCGCCCGGCAGCGTCACTCTCTCAAAAAATACCTTGCGCGCCACGTCACCACGCGAAGCCGGATGCCTGCTACAACGACGTGGATGCGTTGCACGAGGAATTTGTTAACGCGCTGTAACAATCGCAGCTCAAACCTCACAGTTTGTAAGGTTTGAGCTGACCGGTTTTCACGACTCGCAATGCGGCGGCGCAATCGAAGAAAAAGTTTCTTGAAGTCCGTTGACAGCGGCCTGCCTCAGTCCTAACTTATCTGCCGCAGTACGCGGCGCAGAGAAATCCAACTGATGGCGCCGGGTTTCACCGGGGGCAGATGGGCGTCCGAAGTGTGCTCAATGCTATCTCGCGCGCGGTCGAGTTCATTCGCACGCGCCTCCATTGCTTGCCCCCACAGTTCGAGCGAACGGGCAGTCCCCATTCTTTGTTTTTCCTGATTCCTGGCTTTGCTTGAGGAGGGTATATGGCCTTCGATTACGTGAAATCGGATGAAGCGGATCTGCTGGCGTCGGCGGGTGGCAAGGGCACCGGCATGACGCTTCTTTGGGGAGACCGGGTCAAAGTTCTCGGCACCAGCGGCAGCCACGTGAAAGTGAAAGCCCGCGGCAAGGAAGGCTATGTCAGGCAGTCCGAACTCGGCGGCCAGTCGTTGCTCGAGTTCTATTTCATCGACGTCGGACAGGGTGACGGCGTGCTGATCCGCACGCCGGATCACCGCCACGTGCTCGTGGACGGCGGTTTCGCGCGGAAGATGCAGCAAACCGGGAAGAACGCGGCGGACTTCGTGGATTGGAAGTTCGTCAAGGACTACGGCACAAAAACGATCGCTCTCGATGCCGTGATCACGTCGCATAACGACGCCGATCATTACGGGGGGCTGTGGGACCTGCTCAGCGATGATCCTGAGGCAAGCGCCGAACTCGACGCCACGGACGTCACTGTGGATGCCTTTTACCATGCAGGTCTCTCGTGGTGGAAAAATGGCAACTCGCGAACTCTCGGGTCGCATACCGACACGAACGACGGCCAGATGTGGACCCGGATTCTGGGCGACCGGTCCGACGTGCTGGCCGCGCTCGGGCCCAGCTCCGGCCGGAAGCTCGCCGGCGAGTGGGCGAAGTTGTTCGAATGCGTGACCAAGACCAAGACCTCGAACGGCGGCAGCACGCCTATCCGGCGCCTCAGCCACGAACAGGTGTTCCTCCCCGGTTTCGAGCCGGGCAACGGCGGCGTGGCGATCAAGGTGCTGGCGCCGGTGGAGTTCAAGGCCGGCGGCAAACCCGCCTTGCGGCGCTTCTCGGGCGGCGACAGCAAGAACACGAACGGCCAAAGCATCCTGCTGAGGGTTGACTACGGGCGCGCGCGGATTCTGCTGACCGGCGACCTCAACACTGCCAGCCAGGACGCGTTGCTCAAGGATTACGCCGGTCAGGTTCAGGAATTCGAGTGCGATGTCGTCAAGGCCTGTCACCACGGCAGTGACGATGTGTCGTACAAGTTCCTGCAGGCCATGCGCCCCGCTGTTACCGTGATCTCGTCGGGCGACAACGAAGGCCATGACCATCCGCGCCCGGGAATCGTCGCAGCAAGCGCAACGACCGGATATCTGACACTTGAGGACGACCATATCGTCAGTCCGCTCATCTATTCGACCGAGCTCGCGCGCAGCTACAAGTTCAGCAAGACCGCAACGCTGGCGATCGCACAGGGAAGCAGCGCAACGCTCGAGCTGAAGGGTAAGGCGCTGGCCGGTGCGAAAGTGACGTTCCCGAAGAAAAGTGGGCAGGAGAAGGCGGGATGGAAAACGCTCGACCGGGCCCTTGTCCTATCGGGACTGGTCTACGGGCTGGTCAACGTGCGCACCGACGGGGAGAAAATACTGTGCGCCACCATGAATGAGTCCGACCAGTCCTGGCAGATCAAGACGCTCAAATCGCGTTTCTAGCTCTGGACGGCCTGCATCTGCGGGCGGCAAGCGTCGAGGCCGCCGTGCTATTCTTGCGGCCCACCCATCATTGAGTGACGAGAGGAGATCCGACATGGCCAAGGGATATTGGATCAACATGTTCCGCGCGATCAAGGACCCGGCGAAAGTCGATGCGTACCGTAAGCTCGCGGGGCCGGTGATGCAGACGTCCGGCGCGAAATTCCTGGTGCGCGGCGACCCGGCGAAGACCTACGAGGCGGGCCTCATGCAGCGCGTGGTGGTGATCGAGTTCGAGAGCGTCGCTGCGGCGATCGCAGCGCACGACAGCCCGGGGTATCAGGCGGCGCTGAAGGCGCTGGGGGATGGGGCGGAGAGGGATTTGAGGATCGTCGAAGGTTTGTAGAGGGCGGGACTGCCCCCTCCCATCCCGCGGAGGGCTGAGCAGGTTCCGTCGGCTCGTGCCGATGGATGCGACCCTGAAACGGGATAAAGCGCGCCGTTACTCCGCGTGATATTGCGCGCCTGCACGGTCACATCCCCACAAATGGGGCCCCTGCTCCACGTTCCGGCGCGCCCCTCCCCCGCACTTCACGCAAGGGAGGGAGATCTGACGCGGTCTATCGGGTCACTTGCCCTGCACGGCTTTCAGGTACGCCCGGGCGCTGCCCGACGGCAGACGCGGCAGGTGGGTGTAAATGTAACGAACGCCCTTGTCGAGAATCTCGCGCACGTTCTCGGCGGTTGCGGGCGTGCCGGGCGTGCGTCCGGCGGCGATCATCTTGCGAAAGCTGCCGTCGATCGCTGCCGCCACCGCGGGCGCCCTGGGGTTTCCCGGGTAGCCCATGGACTGCGACAGATCCGAGGGGCCGACGAAGAACACGTCGATGTCTTCGACCTGCAACAGCTCGTCGATGTTGCGTATCGCCGCTTCATCCTCGAGTTGTATGGCGATCAGCGTCGCGTCGTTCGCCGTGCGCATCGTAGGCCGCCGCGCGTGTTCCCGCCGCGAGCCCGCGCTGGCCAAGGGGGTGGAATTTGACCGCCGCGACGACCCGGCGCGCGTCCTCCGCCGTATTCACGTGCGGCACCTGCACGCCCAGCACGCCGCGGTCCAGCACCTGGAGGATATGCTCCGGGCTGCGCGTCACCGGCCGGGCAATGGCGGTGATGCCGCACGCTTCGGCCGCCATCGCCATCAGCTCCACGCTCTCGAGCGTGAGCGTGCCGTGCTCGCAATCGAGCAGCACCCAGTCGAAGCCGGCCGCGCCGACCATTTCGACGATCTGCGGCGACGGGATCATCACCGACACCCCAAAGACCGGCTCGCCGGCACGCAGTTTTTCCTTCATCCGGTTCTGCTTCATCAGTCCTCCCTGTCTCGATGGCCGCGTGACGTGTGTCGGGAAACACTGCGCATGCCCAGCGATTCGTACACCGCCGCAACTTCGGACGAAGCGAGATAACTCAACAGTGCCTGAGCGGCCGCGGGCGCTTTGGCGCGGGTGGAGACGAAGCCCACGAGCCCGGTCGGGGTCGAAATCTCACGCGGCAAGGGGCCTACGATCTCGACGCCGGGGTCGTGGATTTCGCTCAAGAAGGTCAAACCGATTTCGATCTCGCCCCTGGCGAGCAATGCCATCGCGCCGGCGCCGCCTTGCGCGCGCGCGATCTTCGGCTGCATCTCGTCGAAGATGCCGAGTTTCCTGAGCGTTGCGTCGAAGCTCACGCCGGCGGCCGCGCCGCGCGCCCCGTCGGGATAGGAGATCGACTTCGCCGCAAGCAGCATCTTCCTCACCGCCTCGGGCGTCGAGATGTCGGGCCGGGCGGCGCCTTTCCGCACGGCGACGCCCACGGCCACCGCGGCGAGCGGCGTCTCGGTTTCGGCGATAACGTTACCCGAAGCAATCACCTCCGCTAACGGCGGCTGCACCACCGGCACGTCGAATGCCTCGCCGCTGATGACCCGCTGCTTGGTGCCGCCGCCGGAGCCGAAAGTCGCCTTGACCGTATGGCCCGTCTTGCGTTCGAAGTCCGGGATCATCCGCTGGATCGCGTCGCGGATGCCGCCGGGCGCGATAAGCGTGACTTCGTCGGCACGGGCATCGTGCGCGGGGATTTGAGCCATGGTGAGTTCGGTCGGCGCCAGTAAATGAGTTTTCGTAGAAGTTAGCCACGGAGATCACAGAGTTCACGGAGGAAAATCAAGGACGCATGTGCTTCCCGGGGCTCACCAATCTGGTGAGTGGAGCATGCTGATTCAAGTCCTTGAATCTCTCTGTGTTCTCTGTGTACCCCTCAAATTGAGCAGCCGAATGATGACACAGGGAAGGAC
>JACQGN010000211.1 GCA_016199545.1 Betaproteobacteria bacterium
GACGCGGAGTTCAAAGCCGCCGAGAAGTATGGCGTCACGATTCGCTACGGCGCTCAGGCAACGTCGCTGTTACGCGGACGTTCCGGTGTTGAGGGCGTGCGCGCGATGGTAGGCGGTGTCGAGGAGGAAATTCGCGCGCGCGCCGTGGTGCTGGCGTGTGGCGGCTTTGAAGCAAACCGCGAATGGCGCACGCGTTACCTGGGACCGGGCTGGGATCTGGCCAAGGTGCGCGGCACCCGCTACAACACGGGCGACGGCATCCGCATGGCGCTCGACATCGGCGCACAATCCTACGGCCAGTGGTCCGGTTGCCACTCGGTGTCGTGGGAACGCAACGCTCCCGATTTCGGCGAACTGGAAGCACGCACGCCATTTTCCCGCAACGGCTATCCATTCAGCATCATGGTCAACGCGGAGGGCATGCGTTTCGTCGACGAGGGCGCCGATTTCCGCAACTACACCTACGCCAAGTACGGCCGGGCCGTGCTCGAGCAGCCGGGAAGCTACGCCTGGCACGTGTTCGATGCGCAGGTTGCGCACCTGCTGCACGACGAGTACAAGTCGCGCGGCGCGACCAAGGTGCAGGCCGATACGCTCGAGGAACTCGCCGCGCGCATGGAGGACGTTCACCCCGAGCGGTTCCTGCAGACGGTGCGTGAATTCAACGCGGCGGTGAGGCGCGAGGTGCCGTTCGATCCGAATATCAAGGACGGACGGCGCACCGAGGGACTCGCGATCGACAAGTCGAACTGGGCCAATCCTCTGGAGCAGGCCCCATTCGTCGCGTATTCGGTGACCTGCGGCATCACGTTCACTTTCGGCGGCCTCAAGATCGACACGGCGACCCGCGTGCTGGACGTGAGCGATGCGCCGCTCCCCGGCCTTTATGCCGCGGGCGAACTCGTAGGCGGGCTTTTCTACTACAACTATCCTGGCAGTTCGGGCCTCATGGCAGGTTCCGTGTTCGGCCGCATCGCCGGGCGCGAAAGCACGCACCACGCGCGCCGCGCGCAATCTCAGGCAGGCTGATAATGAACACCATGAAGAAGACGACGAAGTTGCGGCAACTCATCCACCGCAAGGAAAAGGTGCTGGTCGTGCTGCACCCGCCGACCGCGACGCACGCGCGCATCATGGAGCAGGCCGGCTGCGAGGCCGGATTCGTCGGCACCAGCGGCGTCGTGGGCTCCTACACCGGGCTTGCCGACGTCGGCACGGCGACGATGACCGAGTGCGTGCAGATCGCCGGCTGGATAGCGAGTAGCGTGAACTTCCCGGTGATCCTCGACGGCGACACCGGGCACGGCGGGATCATGGCGGTGCGGCGCATGGTGCGCGAGTGCATACGCGCGGGTGTCGCCGGGTTGCGCATCGACGACCAACCGATCGAGGGCAAGCGCCGCACGCAGAGCGCCGGGGTGGAAGTCGTGCCGCTCGAGCAGGCGATCGCGCGCTATCGTGCCGCGGTGGACATGAAGAACGAGCTCGATCCCGAATTCGTGGTCATGGCCCAGTGCTACGCGCGCGACGCCGCCAACAGCGGCCTCGAGGACTGCATCAAGCGCCTCCAGGCGTACGAGAACGAAGCGGGCGTGGACTGGGTGCAGCTCGAATCGCCCCACACCGTGGACGAGATCAGGCAGGCGCGCGCGGCGGCGCAGGGGCCGCTCTCCTTCATGAAGGGAAAACTCCCGCGCTACCTCGGGCTCGACGAGCATCTCGCGCTGGGTGTCAACATCGCCTGGTATCCCGGCTTCACCCACCACGTGATGTGGGCGGCGCTGTGGGATTTCATGGAGGACTTCCAGCAACGCGGCATTGCGGCCTGGGAGGATTTCCAGGCGAGCCGCAAGGATCGACCCTATCCGCGTCCCGAAGTCGGGCCGGATGGCGAGGGCGGGGACAAGCAGCGCGAGCTGGAGGAACGCTATCTGTCGGGCGCGATGCTCGACAAGTACCGAAGGTAACGATTAGCGGTAACAAAAGTCCCTTTGCTTCGCGCTACCCGCACTGCCTATGGTTTCATGACACGGCGCGCAGCGAAGTCGAACCGTGATCGCTGCAAGCATGACGGCCAGACCGTGATACAATCTGGCTATTCTAGCCACCTATGGCAACTAATATCATGATTCGATGGCAGTTACAGGATGCCAAGAACCGCCTCTCCGAGCTGGTGCGCAAGGCTCGCGAGGAAGGGCCGCAGGTGATTACGCTGCGTGGTCGCGACGCGGTGGTGGTGGTCTCCGCAAACGAATTCGGAAAACTCTCGCGGCCCCGCGGCAGCCTGGTCGATTTCTTCCGCAAGTCGCCACTTGCGAACGCAAAACTGGATCTTGATCGCAGCCGCGACACCGGCAGGCGCATCGACCTGTGAGCTACCTCCTCGATACCAGTGTGATTTCGGAACTGGTCAAGCCCGCGCCTGACGACAACGTGGTGGAGTGGATGAAGCGCGCAGACGAGACCTCGCTCTACCTGAGCGTGCTCACCATCGGCGAACTGGAAAAGGGTATCGCCAAGCTGCCCATGTCACCGCGTCGCAGCAAGCTTGAGACCTGGGTGAGAAGCGATCTCGCAAATCGCTTCCGCGAGCGCCTGCTCGCCATCGACGGCACGGTTGCCGCCACCTGGGGCAAGCTCGCGGGTGAAGCCGAGGGGCGCGGAGAGCCGCTTCCTGTCATCGACGGCCTGATCGCCGCGACCGGGCTTGCGCACGATCTCACCATTGCGACCCGCAACACGGTGGATTTCGAGCGTTGCGGCGCCCGTTGCTTCAACCCTTGGGTGCCCGCCTGATGTCCGTCGCCAGGCAAGTTACCGAAAAGCTGCTCGGATTGGGGAGCTATAGGCGTGCCCTCGCTCTCGTCACATCTTTGGCCTGAATCCCATGACTGACAACAGCATAACCCTGCTCGGATGCGGTGATGTCGGCCCGATACACGAGCCAGTGAGCGCGTATTCGACACTGGCGAGGCCCGTGCTCGCCGCGGCGGACATTCGGTTCGCGCAGGTCGAGCGCGTCTATTCCGAGCGCGGCGCCCTGCAGCTTCATTCCGGCGGAGGCCACAGCCGCGTCCCGCCGCACATGGCCTCGGTTTTCACCGATTGCGCATTCGACGTCGTCTCGCTTGCCAGCAACCACGCCATGGACTGGGGCGAAGAGGCGCTGCTCGACACCGTCGCGCTCCTCCGGGAGCGGGGCATCGAGGTCGTGGGTGCGGGGCGCAACCTCGAGGAAGCACGCCGCCCTGCGATTCTGGAGCGCAACGGCGTGCGCGTCGCCGTGCTCGCGTACTGCTCGATTCTGCAGACAGGTTATGCGGCGGGTCACCACAGCGCGGGAATCGCGCCGCTGCGCGCCCATACCTACTACGAGCCGTTCGATTACCAGGCGGGCGTGCCGCCGCGGGTCGTGAGCGTTCCCTTTGACGAGGACCTCGCGGGCATGGTGGCGGACATCGCCGCGGCGCGAAAATCCGCCCACGTGGTGGTGCTGTCGCTGCACTGGGGCATTCATTTCATGCCGCGGATGATCGCCGACTACCAGGTCACCGTAGCCCGGGCGGCGTTCGCTGCGGGCGCGGACCTGATCCTCGGCCATCACGCTCACACCCCCAAGGCAATCGGGATGTATGAGGGCAAGGCCTGCTTCTTCAGCCTGAGCAACTTCATCATGTCCTCGACCGCCAAGACCCCCGCGCAGGCGGAGGCGTTCGCGAAGCGCTACGGCGTGGTGATGGACCCCGATTACCCGCATCTCTCATACGGCGCCGATGCCAAGCGCAGCCTGATCGCCAAGGCAGTACTCGCGCACGATGGCGTCAAGCGCGTTTCGTTCCTGCCGGTGCTGATCGACCGGCAGTTGCGGCCGGAGGTGTTGCGCGCGGGTGACTCGCGCTTCGACGATGCGCTTGGTTTCATGGAATGGGTATCGGAAGGTTACGATCACAAGTTCACGGTCGACGGCGACGAAGTTGTGGTCACCGGGGCGGGGTCAACGTGATGAGTGCGATTGCCGGCATCCGACAAAGTGGGACGAGCGAAACGGGGAAAGGCGTAACACGCAAACTCGCCCGGCACGCCGCGACGCTGCGCTATGAAGCGCTGCCGAGCGCGCTGGTCGAGATGACGAAGCAATGCGTGCTGGACACGCTGGGCGTCGCGATCGGCGCCAGCACGCTCGCGCCCGAGGCCGCCGTCATCACCGAGTACGTGACGAACCTGGGCGGCAGGCCCGAAGCCACGATCCTCGGCTTCGGCGGCAAGGCGCCTGCGTCGTGGGCGGCATTCGTCAACGGCAGCCTCGGGCACATGCTCGACTATGACGATCTCGGCGAGAGCGGGCATCCCAGCATCGTGACGATTCCGGTCGCACTCGCGGTCGCCGAGAAGCTCGGCGGGGTGAGCGGGCGCGAATTGATCACCGCCATCGCCGCCGGCACCGACATCATGACGCGACTCTCGCAGGCAATCGACGTGCCGGACTGGACGATGACCGAGGGTTGGTTCGCAACCCAGCTCCTGGGCTTCGTTGCCGGCGCTGCCACCGCCGGCCGGCTGCTCGGCCTCGATGAGGAGCAGATGGAAAACGCGCTCGGCATCGGCTTCAACCAGATGAGCGGCAGC
>JACQGN010000224.1 GCA_016199545.1 Betaproteobacteria bacterium
GCACTCAAGCTCGATCTGAACTATCCGGTGTCACTCGGCCGGCAGTTTGACATCATGGTGAACGGTGGCACGGCGGAACACGTGTTTAACGTGTTCCAGTTTTTCAAATCATCCCACGAGATGACGAGACCGGGAGGGCTGATGGTGCACACGATGCCCTTCCGGGGCTGGGTGGAACACGGGTTCTACAGTTTCAATCCCACCTTTTACTGGGACCTGGCGATCGCAAATGGTTATGCGCTGCCGATATTTGCCTACGCAGAATTGTCTCCGACGCGGATAGTGCAGTTCACTCGGCGTGAGAGCGTCCTCGACATGGTGCGCGGCGATACGCGGGGGAGAAACGCCAATCTCTATGCGGTATTCAAGAAAGACGATTCGGAAAGCGCGTTCTGCATTCCCACGCAAGGCATCTATGCTGGCAACGTCAGCAAGGATATGGTCAAGGCATGGTACGATCTGCGTTAGCCCCAGACGCCACCAGCAATTAAGCGAGCTTGAGACATGCACAACGCAATGTAGGCACGATCCCCCCTGGCACACTGACTCAAAGGCAAGCAAGCACATGAAGCTATCCTCCGTCTGGTTCGGACTGCTGGCGTCGATGCTGGCGGGCGTGGTACATGCCCAGGTCAACACCGATCTCGAGCAATGCCGCACGATATCCAACAATCCCGACCTCGCGATCAAACACTGCACGGCTGCGATCGACTCGGGCAAACTTTCGCTCCAGGACCGCGCGCAGGCGCACCTGAACCGCGGTGTGGAGTGGTTCAACAAGAACGACTACGACCGGGCCATTGCCGACTACGACGCGGCGCTGCGCATCGATCCCAAGCTCGCCGACGCCTACCACAACCGCGGCGGCGCCTGGGCCCACAAGGGCGACCCGGACCGCGCCATCTCCGACTTCGACGCCGCCCTGCGCCTGAATCCCAAGGATGCGGGTGCGCTGCATTCACGTGCGGTGGAGCTGACAGTGAAAGGGGACTATGCGCGAGCGCTGGCAGATTACGACGCTGCCCTGCGCCTCGATCCGAAAGCGGACGACATCGCGTTCTCCAGGGCACGCACCTTCTTCTACTCGGAGAACTACCCGCGCGCAGTCGAGGAGTTCGAAAAGGCGCACAAGGCTTCTCCCACCGACTATTCCGCCATGTGGCTGTACCTCGCCCGCAAGCGGGGCGGCATGGCGGGCGCGGAGGACATGCTCGATGAAGCCACGCGCTCGAGTCAGCGCCTCGGGTGGCCATCCGCCGTGATCGCGCTCTACCTCGGCCGCACCGACCTGCAATCGGTGATGAACGCGGCCACCGACGCCAATCCCGGTCGCCAGCGCGATCAGCGTTGCGAGGCGAATTTCTACACTGCGCACTGGCATCTCTTCCAGAACGCGCCCGAGCGCGCGCTGGCGCTGTTGCAGGAGGCGGAGCGCAGCTGCCCGAAGCAGTTTCTCGAGTACGAAGGCACGCTCGCGGAACTCCGCCGCCTGAAGAAACGCCAATGATGCCGGGACGGCAAGTGCGTGAGCCGTGATCGGTGATCGGACATTCTGACTGCAAAACGGCGTGACCCGTGATCCGACCAGGGAACCTCTGGTTAACCTGAATTTGTCATTGCGAGGAACGCCGTGACAAAGCAATCCCGTGGCACACGAGATCGCCACGTCGCTTTCGGCTCCTCACGATGACGGTTTTTCAGAGCGTCCCTAAGGCACGATCGCCCTTGGCGGTTCACGGATCACGCTTTATCGCTCACTGCTCGCGGTTCACCCAGACATGACGCGTTTTCGCCATGACCACCGATCGTAACTCCCTCGGTCAACCGATCGGCCTCCCGCTGCCCGACTGGCGGCCACCGCCGCGGCCGCCGCGTGCGCCGATCGCCGGGCGCTATTGCACGGTTGCGCCGCTCGATCCGGCGGCGCACGCGGCCGATCTCCACCGCGCGAACGCGCTGGATCCCAGCGGCCGCGCCTGGACTTACATGTCGTACGGCCCGTTCGCAGCGCTTGATGCCTACCAGGACTGGATGCGCGGCATGTGCGCGCGCGACGATCCCCTGTTTCACGCGATCATCGATGCCGAGACCGCAAAAGCGGTGGGGGTCGCGAGCTACTTGCGCATCGATCCAGCCGCCGGCTCGATCGAGGTCGGGCACCTTCTCTACTCGCCGCTGCTGCAACGCACGCGCGCCGCGACCGAAGCCATGTACCTCATGATGAAGCGCGCGTTCGACCTGGGCTACCGCCGCTACGAATGGAAGTGCGACGCGCTGAATGCGCCCTCGCGCGCGGCGGCGCAGCGGCTCGGGTTTTCGTACGAAGGCGTGTTCCGCCAGGCAACCGTCTACAAGGGCCGCAACCGCGACACGGCATGGTTGTCCGTGATCGACCGCGAATGGCCGAAACTCGAGCAGGCATACGCGCGCTGGCTCGCCCCCGCCAATTTCGATGCCAACGGAAAACAGCGCCTGCGGCTTGCCGACCTGACCGCGCCGCTCCTTAAACAGCGCGGGTGAGCGCCGGCGCCGCGCCGCGCGCGATTGCTCGCGGCGGCCCCTCGCTGATCGCCTTCTCGACCGCCGCGCGTGTGAGTTGCGGCGCGAACATCTCGATGAAGGCGTAGGTATAGCCGCGCAGGTAGTGGTTGCGACGAATGCCGACGTGTATGGTGTTCGGCTCGAAGAGATGGCTCGCGTCCATCGCGCGCAGCCCCTTGTCACGCTTGCGGTCGAACGCCATCGCCGGCAGGATCGCGATGCCCAGCCCGAATTCGACATAGGTCTTGATGACATCGGCGTCGATCGCGTTCAGCACGATGTTGGGCGCGAGCCCGGCCGCCTCGAACGCGCGCGCGATCTTGGAGCGCCCGATGAACGCGAAGTCGTACGTGATCAGCGGATGGCGCGCGAGCTGCTGCAGCGTCAGCCGCTTCGCCCTCAGCAGCGGGTGCCGGGCGGGCGCGAGCACGATGCGGTGCAGTTCGTAACACGGCAGCATCGCGAGGCCGGCCACCGGCTCGACCGGTTCGGTCGCGATCGAGATATCGGCGTTGCCCGTGAGCACGAGGCTCGACACCTCGGCCGGCGTGCCCTGGCGCAGGCTCAGGCGCACCTCGGGAAAGCGCGCCGCAAAACGGCGGATCACTTCCGGCAACGCGTAGCGCGCCTGGGTGTGGGTGGTGGCGATGGTGAGCGCGCCGCGCGCCGCGTGCGTGCGTTCCCGCACCGCCTCGCGAATATGCTCGACGTCGTCGAGCATGCGCTCTGCGATCCCGATGATCGAGCGCCCGCTTTCGCTCAGCGCGGTGAGCCGCGTGCCGCTGCGCACGAAGAGTTCCGCTCCCAGCGAGATTTCGAGCAGGTGCAACTGGCGGCTCAGCCCCGGCTGTGTGATGTGCAGCGCGGCCGCCGCCCGCGAAATATTGAATTCCTGGCGCATCACTTCGCGCAGGTAACGCAACTGCCGCAGGGTCATCGCGGCATTCTATGCCTTTTCGCTTGGTTTCCATAACTTTTCATCACTTGTAGGCATACCCCGCCCGCCGTATAGTGCCGCCCACGCGCTCGTCAAGCCCGAAGCAACCCAATAGCCACGGAGAACACAGAGTTCACAGAGGAAAAGCATCAATTCGCATCGATCCCGCGGTTCACAAACGAAGGACCGGCGCATGACTTCATGTCCGTGAATCTCTCTGTGTTCTCGGTGCTCTCTGTGGCCGAATTGCTTTACCGGGGTTAATGTGCCGGAGGAACCTGCCGCATGATGATTCTTGAATACGAGGCGAAAGACCTGCTCCGCTCGGCGGGGGTCGCGGTGCCGGACGGCAGCGTGATCCGGCCGGGCGCGCGCGCCCTGCAGGCCGCCGCCAGGCGCATCGACAGCTACCCGGTCGCGGTCAAGGCGCAGGTGCGCAGCGGCGGCCGCGGCAAGCAGGGAGGCGTGACCCGCGCGAATGACGTCGCCCAGCTCAGGGCGGCTGCCAAACGTCTGTTCGCGACGACCTTTGGCGACGAGCAGCCGGCAGCGCTCCTCGCCGATCCGTGGCTCGTCATCGACCGCGAACTTTATCTCTCGGTGACCGTCGATGGCGCGGCCGAAGGCTACGTCGTGCTGTACTCGCCCAGGGGCGGCGTGGACATCGAGAGCGGCGCCCCGCCCGTGCGCTACCCGATCGGCGTGCCGTGGCGCTTCCGCACCCACGAGCTGCGCGCCATACTGGAACCGGTCGAGAAGGATTTCCAGGTGCGCGAACGCGTCATCGCCCTCGCGCAACGCCTCGTCGAAACCGCCGCCGCCCGCGACTGCACGACGATCGAAATCAATCCCCTCGCCCGGCTTGCGAGCGGCGAGCTGGTGGCGCTCGATGCCAAGGTGGTCTATGACGAGTGGGGTCACTTCCGCAACCGGGACATCGCCGAGCAGCGCGCCGGCATCCGCAGGCGTGCCGACCGTCTGTTGAAGGCCTGCCTCGACATGCAGCACATGTACGTGCGGCTCGACGGCGACATCGGCCTCATCTCGGGCGGCGCCGGCATGACGATGGCGGCGATGGACATGATCCGCCGCTACGGCGGACGCCCCGCGTGCTTTTTCGACTGCAGCCCCGGCCCGACGTCCACGCGCGGTTACCGGCCCGCGATCGCCATGCTCGATGCCGACCCCCAGGTGAAAGTGATCCTGGTGAGCATCTTCGGCGGCGGCACCCAGATGCAGCGCGTCGCCACCGCCATGAAGGAAAACATGCCCATGCGCAGGAGCGGCAAGCCGGTCGTGTTCCGGCTCGACGGCACGCACGTCGACCAAGTGCCCGGCATCCTCGCCACCTTTGGTGCGCGCAACCACGACTGTCTCGAAGATGCGGTGCGGGAAGCGGTCAAGCTTGCGAGGCGCGCATGAGCATATTGCTGGACGAGACGAATCGCATCCTGGTGCAGGGGATCACCGGCCACATGGGCACATTCTTCGTCACCGATGCCCGCCGCTACGGAACGCAGGTGATTGCCGGCGTCTCGCCGGGGCGCGGCGGGGCGAGCGTCGACGGCGTGCCGGTGTTCAACAGCGTCGCGACCGCATGCAAGGAAACCGGTGCGGATACCGCGATGGTGTTCGTGCCGCCGGCCGCGGTGCAGGGCGCGACCATCGAGTCCATCGAAGCCGGCTGCCGGCTGGTCGTCGCGACCGCCGACGAACTGCCGGTGCGCGATGCGATCGAGATTCGCGCTGCGGCGCGCGCTTACAACGCGCGCTTCGTCGGGCCCAATAGCCCGGGCCTCATTTCGCCGGGCAAGGCGAAGATGGGCTTCATGCCGTCGTTCTGCTACCGGCGCGGTGACGTCGGCGTGATTTCGCGCAGCGGCTCGCTGTCATACGAAGCGTGCAAGCGACTCACACTCGCCGGCATCGGGCAGACGACGGTTGTCGGCATCGGCGGCGATCCGGTGAAAGGCACCACCGCGGCCGAAGCGCTCGAACTCTTTCACGCCGACCCCGAGACCCGCGCCGTGCTCTATCTCGGCGAGATCGGCGGCTCCGAGGAAGCGGCGGTCGCCGCCTACGCCGCGCGCGTGGACGCGAAACCGGTCGCCGCGCTGATCGTCGGCGCCACCGCCCCGCCGGGCAAGAAGATGGGCCACGCCGCCGCGCTGGTCGGCAGTCACGCCGACAGCCACGAGGCAAAGACTCGGATGCTCAAGCACGCCGGCGTGCAGGTTGCCGCGGGTGTGAGCGATGTCGTGAAATCCACTCAGGCCGCGCTTGCAGCAGCACGAAATTAACGAGGAGATTCGAATGATGCGTCGCACGTTTCTTGCCCGGCTGTACTTGATTCTCACGCCGGCGGCGATCCTTGCCGCGCCGCAGGCGATGGCGGCGGAACCCGTATATCCCACCAAGCCGATCCGCGTCATCGTGGGCTTTCCGCCCGCGGGCGCCGCGGACATTTTCGCGCGGCTGGTGGGTCAGAGGGTCGGCGACGCCTGGGGCCAGCCGATGGTGGTCGACAACCGTCCGGGCGCGGGCAGCACCATCGGCTCGGAAATCGTGGCCAAGGCACAACCGGACGGCTACACGCTGATGGTGGTGTCCGCGAGCTACGCGACGAGTGCCGGACTGTACAAGAACCTCAAGTACCATCCCATCAACTCCTTCGCGCCGATCACTATGCTCGCGTCGAATCCCAACATGCTGCTCGCGCACCCGTCGGTGCCCGCAACATCGGCGAAGGACATCATCGCGATCTCGAAGAAGTCTCCGGGCAAGCTGACGATGGGCTCGGCAGGCACCGGCAGCATTACGCACCTCGCCGGTGAACTTTTCACGAGCATGGCCGGGATCACCGTCACGCACGTTCCCTACAAGGGCGGCGGGCCCAACATCATTGCGCTCCTCGGCGGGCAGATCCAGATCACCGTGACCTCGGTGCCGGCGTCGCTTGGCCACGTCAAGGCGGGGCGCGTGAAAGCGCTGGGCGTCACCTCCGCCAAGCGATCCCCGGTGCTGCCGGACGTTCCGACCATCGCCGAATCGGCTGTTCCGGGGTACGAGGCGAAGAACTGGTACGGCATGCTGGCGCCCGCCGGCGTGCCCAAACCCATCCTGGCGAAGCTCAACCAGCAGGTGAACGAGGCGCTGCGCGCACGGGACATCGCGGATGCGATCTCCAAACAGGGCGCGGATCCGGAAGGCGGCACGGCCGAGGCGTTCGGCGCGTATCTCAAATCCGAGATCGCGAAATGGAGCAAGGTCATCCAGGCAGCCGGCCTGAAAGTCGAGTGAAGCGAGCCAGCATGCTAATCACCGCCATCCAGTGCCACATGGGCAAGGCAACCGGGCAACCGGCGGCGAAGCTGCTGGGCGGCGTTTCCCGCACCAACTTTCGGGTGAGCCGCAGCCTGGGCGTGAAGACGCCCGAGGAGATGGCGGCGGACGCGGTACGGCTCAAGGCCATGGGATACGCCATGCTCACGGTCAAGGTCGGATTCGATATCAAGGAAGACCTCAACCGCGTGGCGGCGGTGCGCGACGCCGTCGGCGCCGATTACCCGCTGGAAGTGGACGTAAACGGAGCGTATAACGTAGAGGTGGCGATCCCGACGCTGCGCAAGATGGAACACTACGGCATCGAGGCGATCGAACAGGCGGTGGCATGGTGGGACCTCCAGGGCATGAAGGAAGTGCGCCTCGCGCTCGATACCCCGATCACGGCCAGCGAAAGTGCATGGACTCCGCACGACGTCGCCAATCTCGCGCGCGCGGAAGCGGCCGACACCATCTGTCTCAAGCCGGTGCAGAACGGCGGGCTGTTCTTGAGCCGGCGGATGGCGGAGATGGCGGAGTCAGCCGGTATGGGCGTGCTGATGGGCAGCAAGCATCCGTTGTCGCCGGGCACGTCGGCGATCCTCCAGTTCGCAGCGGCGCTACCCTGCGTCCACGGCGTTCTGGGTTACGGCTCGCCGCTGGAGCGCCTGGCAGACGACGTGTGCGATCCGCCGCTGGAAATGAACAAGGATGGCACCGTGTCGCTGCCCCCCGGCCCGGGCCTGGGCGTCACGCTGTCCATGGAGAAATTGCGCAAGTACACCGAAACCCCCGATTTCGCATGAGGAGACGATCGTGAACAAACGAGTGGATCTCGGCATTACCGACGGCGCGCCCGAAGGCAAGCTGACCGAAGACGCGTTCGCCGCGGCGCGCGCGCTCATCGGCGCCAAGCTGCGCCCGGAGCAGTTCCTGCGCGATGCAAGCGTGGACTCGATCATCATCTTTGCGAACGGCGTGGGCGATCTGAACCCGCTCTACCGCGACCAGGAATACGCACGCTGGACGCGCTTCGGGGGGCTCATCGCGCACCCGTGTTTCCCCTGGGCGCATCACTGGCCCGGCCGCTCCTACTGGGGCCTGCCCGGCGTGCACGGCTTCGGGGTCGCGATCGACTGCGAGTTCTACCGCAACGTGCGTCCCGGCGATCGCGTCAACATCTGGAACCGCGTGCTCGACGTGAAGGAGAAATCCTCGAAATTTTCGGGACGCATGGCGATGC
>JACQGN010000206.1 GCA_016199545.1 Betaproteobacteria bacterium
ACGCGATCCTGGTGAAGGGCGACGCGGTCGGGCAGACGATGTATTACGGAGCCGGGGCGGGCGCGGAGCCGACGGCCTCAGCGGTCGTCGCCGACCTTGTCGACGTCGCACGCATGATGACGGCTGATCCGGAGCACCGGGTGCCGCATCTCGCGTTCCAGCCCGATCGCCTCTCCGATCTGCCGATACTGCCCATCGGCGAAGTCGAGACGCGCTACTACCTGCGGATGCGGGTTCTGGACCGCCCCGGCGTTCTGGCGGACATCACGCACGTGCTCGCGGATCTCGGCATATCGATCGAGGCCATGGTGCAGAAGGAACCGCATGGGGGCGAGGAACAGGTGACCATCATCATGCTGACGCACCTGACGCTGGAGAAGCACGTGGAGGCGGCGCTGCGGCGCGTAGAGGCGCTGCCGGTGGTGTCCGGGAAGGTCACGCGCATCCGCCTTGAAGAGTTGAACTGAGATGCACTACACGGGATTGATCGAAAAATACCGCGACCGGCTGCCGGTTGCCGCCGGCACCCGCCCGGTGTCGCTGAACGAGGGCGGCACGCCGCTCATCGAGTTGGTGAACCTGCCGCGACTCATCGGCAAGCGCGTGCGCATCTTCGCGAAATTCGAGGGGCTCAATCCCACCGGGTCGTTCAAGGATCGGGGCATGACGATGGCGGTGACGAAAGCGGTGGAAGCGGGCGCGCGCGCCATCATCTGCGCGTCAACCGGCAATACCTCAGCCGCCGCGGCGGCGTACGCTGCGCGTGCCGGAATCGCCTGTTTCGTGCTGATTCCGGAAGGCAAGATCGCGCTGGGCAAGCTCGCGCAGGCCATGATGCACGGTTCGGTCGTGATCCAGATTCGCGGCAACTTCGATGACGGCATGCGCCTGGTACAGGAAATCGCGAAGACGATGCCGGTGAGCATCGTCAACTCCATCAATCCGTTCCGCCTGCAGGGTCAGAAGACCATCGCATTCGAAGTGATCGAGGCGTTGGGCGATGCGCCGGATTACCACGCGCTGCCGGTCGGCAACGCGGGGAACATCACCGCGCACTGGATCGGCTACTCGGAGGCCGTGTGCCAGAACACGCTCGCCTGCGCGCTGTGCGAAGGCAGGTGCGGACATCACAGGACGAAAATCGCGACGCGCCGCCCGATCATGCTGGGCTACCAGGCAGCCGGTGCGGCGCCCCTCCTGCGCGGGAGGCCGGTCGAGAACCCGGAAACCGTCGCCACGGCAATCCGCATTGGCAACCCGGTATCGTGGCAACAGGCGGTCGCCGCGCAGCGGGAGTCGGGGGGGTGGTTCGGGGAATGCGCGGATGAGGAAATCCTGCGCGTGCAGAAGCTGCTCGCGCAGGCGGAAGGGATATTCTGCGAGCCCGCATCAGCCGCGTCGGTGGCGGGCCTCATCCAGGATCTCAATGCCGGACGGGTGAAAGAGGGCAGCACGATCGCGTGCACGTTGACCGGCCACGGCCTCAAGGACCCCGATACGGCGATTGCGCAGTGCGAGGCTCCGGTCACCGTCGCCGCGGAGCGCGGCGCGATCGAGCGCGTGATTCGTGAAAATCTGAATATCTAGCGCTAAGCTCCTGTATCAAAGCGCAGAGAAAAATCTGCCGCCTTGATGTCCTTGGTGAGCGCGCCGATCGAGATCCGGTCAACGCCTGTTTCCGCCACGGCGCCCACCATGTCGAGCGTTATGCCGCCGGAGGCCTCCAGCCTGGCACGGCCCGCCGCGATGCGAACCGCTTCGCGCATCGACTCGAGATCCATGTTGTCGAGCAGGATCATGGTGGCGCCCGCGGCGAGTGCTTCCTTCAGCTGCTCCAGCGTCTCCACCTCGACCTGCGTCCAGATGCCTTCGCGCGCGATCTTCGCGGCCGCCGCAAGCACGGCTGTCACGCCGCCGGCCGCGGCGATGTGGTTTTCCTTGATGAGTATCGCGTCGTAGAGGCCCAGCCGGTGATTGATGCCGCCGCCGATCCGAACCGCGTACTTCTGAGCGAGCCGCAGCCCAGGCATAGTCTTGCGCGTGTCCACGATAGCGGCGCGCGTGCCGGCGACCGCATCAACGTATTGCCGCGTAGCGGTTGCTACCGCACTTAGCGTCTGCAGGAAATTGAGGGCCGTACGCTCGGCGGTGACGAGCGCGCGCGCCTTTCCATGGAGGGTGCAGACCCTGCTTCCGGCACCTACCCGTGCGCCTTCGGCGGCTGTCCACTGTATGGTGACGGCCTCATCCAGCCTGCGAAAACTGGCGTCGAACCATGGCTGGCCGCACAGGACGGCTGGACGGCGACACACCACATAGGCGCTCGCAACCTGCCCGGCGGGCGTGAGGAGCGCGGACCAGTCGCACGCGCCGATGTCTTCGGCGAGCGCTGCGGCTACGTTGCGCCCGATTTCAGATGCCAAATCCATCGATTTCCTCTATATTTGTGAGGCGCCAAGGAATATGTCGCGGCGCCTCTTCCCTCATCCCCAACCCTTCTCCCGAGGAGAGAAGGGAGCATCGTGCTTCCCTCGCCCATCGGGAGAGGGACCGAGGGTGAGGGAAGATTGGTCGACGGTCGATTCTAACGCCAACGGGGGAAGCATGGACGGCATGATGACTGTGGTGTCCTACGGTCTGGGCACCGTGATGGGATTCGGGCTGATCGGCTGGCTGGTGGTGGCGATCATTCAGGACGTAACCCAGAAGAAACACACCGTCCTGCGCAACTATCCGGTCATTGGACGGCTGCGTTTTTTCTTCGAGGACCTCGGCGAGTATTTCCGGCAGTACTTTTTTATGGGCGACCGTGCCGAGATGCCGTTCAATCGCGCAACACGCGGCTGGGTGTACAAGGAGGCGAAGAACGAAGGCGGGATCATTGGCTTCGGGTCGACCAACGATCTGCGCGAGCCGGGCTCCATCCTGTTCGTGAACCATCCGTATCCGGTGCTGGAGGAGGATCGGCTGCCGACGCCGGCCCTTGTCATCGGCGAAGGTTTTTGCCAGCATCCGTTCGAGGCGAAGTCCATCGTCAACATCAGCGGGATGAGCTTCGGTGCGATCTCGGCCCCGTCCGTGCGCGCGCTCTCACGCGGGGCTGCCGCCGCCGGCTGCTACATGGATACCGGAGAGGGCGGACTGTCGCCGTACCATCTCGACGGCGGGTGCGACGTCATCATGCAGATCGGCACCGCCAAGTACGGGATCCGCAATCCCGACGGCAGCTTCTCGCCCGAAAAGGCGAAGGAACTCGCCAAGGTGGTCAAGGCTTTCGAGATCAAGCTGTCGCAGGGCGCCAAGCCCGGCAAGGGCGGCGTGCTGCCGGGCGGCAAGGTGACCGAGGAGATTGCGGCGATCCGCGGCATCCCCGCCGGGCAGGATTCGATCAGCCCCAATCGCCACCGCGACATCGCCAATGTCGACGACCTGCTGGACAAGGTGGCGTTCATCCGCGATCTCACCGGCCGGCCGGTCGGCGTTAAAACGGCGATAGGCGGGCGGGGATTCATCAACGAGTTGTGCGAAGCCGTGTTGAAACGGGGCCGCGATTACGCGCCCGATTTCCTTGCGATCGACGGGGCCGAAGGCGGCAGCGGCGCGGCTCCCCAGACGCTGATGGACCACATGGCGCTGCCGATCGCGGAAGCGCTGCCACGCGTCGTCGATTCGCTGATCCAGTCCGATCTGAAAGGCCGCATCCGCGTCATCGCCGCCGGAAAACTCGTCACCTCCGCGCGGGCTGCGTGGGCGTTGTGCGTAGGCGCCGACCTCGTCAACACGGCGCGCGGCTTCATGTTTTCGCTGGGCTGCATACAGGCGATGCGCTGCCACCAGAATACCTGCCCGACCGGCGTCACCACGCACAACAAGCGGTTGCAGCGCGGGCTGGTGGTGGAGGAGAAATGCCTGCGGGTCGCCAACTATTGCCGCAACATGAACAAGGAGATCGACATGATCGCGCACTCCTGCGGCTGCCGCCACGCGCGCGAGTTGAAGCGCGAGCACGTGCGCATCGTGCAGACGGCGAATCAGAGCATCGCTCTCAACATGCTTTATCCGTATCCAGCCGTCGGTTCGCGCGGAGAGGCGCGGCGCGCGGCGGAAAGCGTAGCAGCCTGATGACCCATAGAGGAGATCAACATGGCGAGGATCGTAATGCGCATGGCGATCGGCCCCCACAAGGTGATCGTGGGGAGTGAAACGAAATTCATCTGCGGCTGCGGACTCTCGAAAAACCAGCCGTTCTGCGACGGCACTCACAAGACGACGGCCCAAACGGAAGAACCCGGCCGCGTGTACTGGTACGACCAGGAGGGGCATCGCCACGAATGCCTGGAGAGTTTCCCGGGCATCAGGAGCGCTTAGGATTTTGTCGAACTTGAGCTCGACAAAATCCTTCCGACAGGAAACTATCGTTCGATCCAGTAGATCGCCAGCACCAGCGCAGACAGCGCGAGTTCCGCGAGCGTGACCAGCAGGATGATGAAGGTGATGCGGCGCGCCGCAGGCTTCATCGGCACCCACACCTGCCGCATGTACCAGCGCCAGATGGCGAAGCCGCCCCAGCGTGCGTCGCGTCGCAGGTAGTCCTGCAGCGCAACCCCCCACGCGTGCAGGCTGCGGTCCACCTCCGCCGTGTCCCGTGCGCCCGCGGCAGCCTCTCCCGGGTAGATGTCGGTGATCTTCAGCCGGCTGCCGCCGGGCGCGGGTGTGATCTCAAAACGGGCTGACTGCTTGATGCCCCGATCGAAGTGCACCGTGTAGTCTTCCGGCGATCCCGGGGCCGGTGTGAGCCGCAGTTCAAAGTCGCGGCCGTTGCTGTGGTTGCGCCAGGCCCCGGCGGCTTCGGCCCCGCCGTGGGGTGCCGGGCGCCAGTACCGGAATTCCAGGTAGGGGTTGATCCGGTAGAGCCGCTCCAGGTCCCGGCAGAACTCGGCAAGTCGGGTGGGTGGAAGAGCCGTATCGACGATGACCCACGCGGCGTCGAGTGGCGAATCGTTCACTCGGGATAGGGCGCTACCAGCAGCGGCGCAGCGAGCCCCCTGACCAGTCCTTCGACTTGCATGCGTGAGCGCAGCCCCGGCATGCCGCGCCAGAAATCCGGGACGACAGTCAGGTGAAAAAGCGTGGCGCCCGGCATGGCCAGCGCGAGGGCGATGCTCTCGGCGGCGCGGGCGCCCGGCGTGCCGTGGCTCGCAAGCAGGATGCGCTGCGGCTGTAGCATTATGAGGAATTCGCCAGCGAAACCGCTGGCGAATTCCTAGACGAACAGGTAGATGAGCAAGGCGATCGCGAGCGCGAGACCGAGCGCCACGAAATCCTCGGCACGGTCGTTCTTGAAGATGGTCAGCGCCGAGCCGCGGTCGAATTTGTCTTCCATGAGCGCACCTTTTTCAAATGGTTTCGTGGACCAGCAGCAGTACCACGATCAAGGATCCCACCGCCTTGATCACGCCGACGATCGAGCCGATGACGAGCGGCTGCCCGCCCGCCTGGCGGATCGAGGACAGCGTGATCTGCATGCCTAGACCGACCAGCCCGAATGTGAAGAACCACGCAAAATTATCGATTTCCTTGCCGCTTCGCTTGTCGACCCGCTTCATCACCTTGTCGCTGTTGTCGAAAAAGGCGCCCTGGTAGTGACGCGCTGGCGCAAAGATGCCAGTCGAAGACAGCAGGAACATCAGAATGAAACCTGGCGGACGCCTTCCCGCGAAAGACGCGGTACGAGTAAGCAGTGTACGCGATGGGAAATGGCAGCACGATTTCTTTGCCCAATTCCAGTTCATCACATTGTTATCCGCCGCTCAAGACGCTGATGATCGTGACTTCATCACCATCGCCGACCGCGCTTGGTACCAAGTCTTGCCTGCGTCGGTCAATCGGAATACCGTAGGTCCGAGATGGCCGAAGTGCGCAGGCCAGCCGGGCCGGATCGTCTGCCAAGTTCATGAAAGAACAACTGAACCAAGTACTTGAAATGTGGTGCTGACCCCCAATATCGCTGGTAACCCGGATCGAAAGAGACGCCATGCGCTTCGACAAGTTTACGACCAAGTTCCAGCAGGCCTTCGCCGATGCCCAGAGCATGGCGGTGGGCAACGACAACCCGTATATCGAGCCGCAACATCTGCTTGCCGCGCTTCTCAACCAGGATGACGGCGCGACGACTTCGCTGTTGGCGCGGGCCGGGGTCAACGTGGGTGGGCTGCGTTCCGCCCTCAAGCAGAGCATCGACCGCATGCCCAAAGTCGAGGGCACCGGCGGCGAAATCACGGTGTCGCGCGAACTCGGCAACCTGCTGAACCTCACCGACAAGGAGGCGCAGAAGCGCGGCGACCAGTTCATCGCCTCGGAGCTGTTCCTGCTGGCGCTGCTCAACGACAAGGGGGAAACCGGGCGCCTCATGAAGCAGCATGGCGTAAGCCGCGCGCCTCTCGAACAGGCAATCGGCGCCGTGCGCGGCGGCGAAGCCGTGCAGAGCCAGGAGGCTGAAGGCGCGCGTGAGGCACTGAAGAAATATACGCTCGATCTGACCGAACGCGCGCGTTCCGGCAAGCTCGATCCGGTGATTGGCCGCGATGACGAAATCCGAAGGGTGGTGCAGATCCTGCAGCGCCGCACCAAGAACAATCCCGTGTTGATCGGTGAACCGGGCGTGGGCAAGACCGCGATCGTCGAGGGGCTCGCGCAGCGCATCGTCAACGACGAGGTGCCCGAGACGCTCAAAGGCAAGCGTGTGCTCTCGCTCGACATGGCGGCGATGCTGGCCGGCGCGAAATATCGCGGCGAGTTCGAGGAGCGCCTGAAGTCCGTATTGAAGGAAATCGCACAGGATGCCGGGCGCACCATCGTCTTCATCGACGAGCTGCATACCATGGTCGGCGCCGGCAAGGCGGAAGGCGCGATCGACGCCGGCAACATGCTGAAGCCCGCGCTCGCGCGCGGCGAACTGCACTGCGTTGGCGCCACCACGCTCGATGAGTATCGCAAGTACGTCGAGAAGGATGCCGCCCTGGAGCGGCGCTTCCAGAAAGTGCTGGTCGAAGAACCCTCGGTCGAAGCCACGATCGCGATCCTGCGCGGCCTGCAGGAGAAGTACGAAGTGCATCATGGGGTCGAAATCACGGACCCGGCGATCGTCGCCGCCGCGGAACTGTCGCATCGCTACATTACCGACCGTTTCCTGCCCGACAAGGCGATCGATCTGATCGACGAGGCGGCCTCCCGCATCAAGATGGAGATCGATTCCAAGCCCGAGGCGATGGACAAGCTCGACCGCAGGCTGATCCAGTTGAAGATCGAGCGCGAGGCGGTGAGGAAAGAGAAAGATGACGCTTCGCAGAAACGGCTCGCTCTGCTGGAAAGCGAGATCGCCAGTCTCGAGCGCGAGTACGCCGATCTGGACGAGATCTGGAAAGCGGAAAAGGCGCAGGTTCAGGGCAGCGCGCACGTGAAGGAGGAAATCGACCAGGTGCGCGCCGAGATCGCGAGGCTGCAGCGCGCGGGCAAGCTCGACAAAGTCGCCGAACTCCAGTACGGGCGGCTGCCGCAGCTCGAAGCGCAGCTCAAGCAGGCTGAAAAGGCGGGCAGCGGACAGGCGCGGTTGAAGCTCCTGCGCACGCAGGTTGGCGCCGAGGAGATCGCCGAGGTCGTGTCGCGCGCCACGGGTATTCCGGTATCGAGAATGATGCAGGGCGAGCGCGAGAAGCTCCTCCAGATGGAGGAAAAACTGCATTCGCGCGTCGTGGGCCAGGACGAAGCGGTGCGGCTGGTGGCGGATGCGATCCGCCGCTCGCGCGCGGGGCTCTCCGATCCGAAGCGTCCCTACGGCTCGTTTCTGTTCCTCGGGCCCACGGGCGTCGGGAAAACCGAGCTGTGCAAGGCGCTCGCGGCGTTCCTGTTCGATTCGGAAGACCATCTGATCCGCGTCGATATGTCGGAATTCATGGAGAAGCACTCGGTGGCGCGGTTGATCGGTGCGCCGCCGGGATACGTGGGGTACGAAGAGGGCGGGCACCTCACGGAAACCGTGCGCAGGAAGCCGTACTCGGTCATCCTGCTCGATGAGATCGAAAAGGCGCACCCCGACGTATTCAACGTGTTGCTGCAGGTGCTCGACGACGGGCGGATGACCGACGGACAGGGGCGTACCGTTGACTTCAAGAACACGGTCATCGTGATGACCTCCAACCTGGGCTCGCAGATGATCCAGCATATGGCCGGAGATGACTATCAGGTCATCAAGCTCGCAGTGCTGGGCGAAGTCAAGGCGCAGTTCCGGCCGGAGTTCGTGAACCGTATCGACGAGATCGTCGTGTTCCACGCGCTCGATGAGAAGCACATCAAGTCGATCGCGAAGATACAGCTCGGCTATCTTGAACAGCGGCTGGCGAGCATGGACATGAAGCTCAGCATCACCGACGCCGCGCTCAAGGAGATCGCCGCGGTCGGCTTCGATCCGCTCTACGGCGCGCGGCCATTGAAACGCGCCATCCAGCAGCAGATCGAGAATCCACTGGCAAAGGCGATTCTCGAGGGCCGGTTTGCGCCCAAGGATACAATCCTGACCGATGCGCGCAAGGGCGCCATCGTGTTCGACAAGGCGCAACGCGCGGAGAAACAGAACGTTGCCGCATGAACATCCACCAGATTCAAATGGCGTACGACCAGCGGCAGGATCGAATCATGCTGCGGCTTTCGACGCGCGAGCAAACTGAATTCCGGTTCTGGCTGACGCGGCGCTTCGTGAAGCGGCTCTGGGGCTTGCTGTTGAAGATGCTCGAGCAGGACGAGTCGTTCCGGAGCCTGAGCGAAGAAGCCCGCCGCGCACTGCTCGGCATGCAGCACGAAACGTTTGTCGAGGAGGGCGACTTTTCGAAGGCCTATGAGAATACCGCCCGGGACATGCCACTCGGCCCCGAGCCGGTGTTGCTCGCTACCGCCAAGGGCAAGGTCGACGCCAAGGGCAACCAGACCCTGAGCCTGCATCCTGCTTCAGGCCAGGGGATCGATCTGGGTCTCAACAGCAAGCTGCTGCACATGGTGGTCAAGCTACTGCGCGATGCGGTGTCACGCTCGGACTGGGACATCAGGATCACGCTGCTCTCCGGGGCCGAGCAGTTCGCGGCGACCACCCCCGCGACCCCTCGCACCTTGAACTGAGTCCCTGGTCGCCCACCTGCACCGGGCTCCGGTTCAGAGTTGCAGCCGGCGCCAATAACCGGTGAGTTCGAGGTAACCGCGCCCGACGGATGCGCCCGCGCGCAGGGCGCGTACCGCACCCTCCCAATAGACGGCTCCCGTGGTCGCGCGCGTATCGTTTTCCTGGTCATCGAACAGCGGTTCGATGTCGATCTCACGGCCTCCCGCGCTCACGCGCCACGATACCGGATAGTTCGCTCCGGTGCGGGATGAACGCCAGTGACGCAGGGGCGTGAAGCGCACTGCGTCCGGCGCAAATACTTGCACGCTGCCGGCAGCGCTGCGGTATGCCCCACCGGCCCAGAACGACCTGCCCGTGGGATCGCGCATCCGGAACGCCATCAGGGCGCCGCCGTCGTCGAGATTGATGCCGATCCAGTCCCATCCCACCGCGCGCTCGTCCATGTAGCTCGACGACCACTCATGGTCGAGCCAGGCCACGCCGCCAACCGTCTCGGTACTGCCGTTGCGCGTGAGCGTGCCGCTCGCGTCGAGGTGCGGAATGCTGTAGTAGTAGCTCGCAGATTCAGGGCGCGGTCCCTTCCGGCTCAGGCCCGCTGCCCCCTGCAGCATGGGGGGCTGCGTTGAGGTAAGGACGAGATCGAGCCGGAAGCTCCGCGCGGCGACGGTGGCGACATAGCGCTCGCCCTGCTGCCTGAATGACCAATCGTCGATCCATACCTCGGTGCGGCCCTGTGCTGCTCCGGCGAGTTCGAATGCCGCGCGCGCGGCGCGTTGATCGCGTTGCAGACGACCGCGCGCGGGGTCGGCGATTGCAGCGTGGGCAATCAGCATGTGGTGCGGCGCAAACGTGCTCGGGTTCGCGGTTCGCCGCGCAGGCCGGGCGCGAAAGAAGGTGATCTGGAATCCGATGGCGGCGCCGCCAGCGCCAGCCAGCCAGCCGGTCACGTACCACCACTCGAGGCGAAATTCAGGATGGCTTCCTTCATCGTGCGGGAAGCGCATCGTATAACCTGGCACCACCGGCGCGAAAGGCGTGACCGCTCCAGCGTGACTGGTCCGGCGTGACTGGTCCAGCGTGACTTGTGAAAACACGCACGGGGTAGCCGCCAGCCCAGCCATGGCCGCCAGCAGACGCCTTCTTGCAAAGGCACGGTTTGGCGCTTCACCGGTCACGCTTCACCATTCACGCGTCATCAGTCACGTTCCATCAGTCACGCTGCACCGGTCACGAGCTACCAGTCCTCCCGCACCGCGCGGATCACGTCGTCGCTCATCGCTGCGCGTCCACTCCATACGGCGGTGACGATGGAAGCCGCGGCGAGAACGGCCGCGAGCGCGGCGAGAGGGAGCCACGGCACGTGCAGGTCCATGCTCCAGTGAAACGACTGGCGGTTCACCACGTGGATCAGGATCAAGCCGGTGATCCACCCCAGAGCTAGTCCGACTGCTGCGCCGAAGATGGAAACGATGGCGCCCTCCCATCCGAGCATGGCGCCGATGCCGCGCCGGCTCATGCCGATGTGCCGCAACATTCCGAACTCGCGCCGGCGGGCAAGCGCCTGCGCGCCGAAGCTCACGCTGATGCCGAACAGACCGATCAACACCGCTGCGATTTCCAGCGCGTAGGTCACCGCGAACGTGCGGTCGAAGAGCGCGAGCGAGTTGGCGCGCACCTCGCGGGTGCTGGCGATTTCGATGCCCTGGGCATTTCCGAGGCGCTCGCGCAGGGCGCGCTCGACATCGGGCAGTGCCGCGCCGGGGGCAATCCAGATTGCCGCGTCATTGGCCAACGCGTCTCCGGTGAGGTTCACGTAGAGCTGCCGGTCGATGGCAATCGCACCGCTCTGGCGCACGTAGTCGCGCCAGATGCCGGCCACGGTGTACTCGCGTGAGGACGCTCCTATGGGCAGTTGCACGCGCTGCCCGGTGCGCCAGCCATAGAGGTCGGCCGCCACCTCCGACACCCAAACCGCCGGCGGCTCGCCGGCACGCGGAATCACCGTCGGGCCGATCGCCAGCAGCATTGCCGCAGAGTCCGCGGGGCCCGCAAGCAGCACGACCGGCGGCCGATCCGAAGCCAGCAACAGATTCTGGCTGCGCAGGAATTCGATGCGTTCGACGCCCGGAGTGGATTGGAGGCGGTTCTGCTCCTCCGGGGTGAGAAAGCCGGTTTCGCCGCCGCGCAGGGCGCGCAGATAGAGATCAGCCGGCAGCATGTGCTCGAGCCAGGTTTCCAGCGAACTGCGGAACGAGTGCACCATGATCAGCATTGCAACCATCAGACTGAAGCTTGCGACGATGGCAGCGGCACTGACTGCAATCTGGCGCGGCGTCGCCTGTAATTGCGCGAGGGCGAGTGCCGCCGGAACGGAACGAGGAGCCGAAACGCGTTTCAGCACGCCGGAAACGAACTGCGGCAGAAGCAGTATGACGCCGGAGAGGATCAGCGCGATCGCGCAGTATGCGGCGACCGGGAGTCCGTCGACAGCCGGCGCGAACGCGAGCAGCGCGCCGATTGCGCACGAGGCGATGCCCGGCCAGGTCGTGCGCACTCCACGCAGGCCCTCTTCTTCGTCACCGGCATGCAGCGCCTTGGCTGGCGCGCGGCGCGCGGCTTCCAGTGCCGGCGCCGCCGCACCCAGCACGGCAAACAACACGCCGAGCGCGAAGTACGCGATGAGCGCGACGGGATCGACGTGAATGCCCGGAACGATGCCGCGGAAATAACCGGCGCCCAGGTCAGTGCCGAAGTTTGCGATGGCAAATCGCGCGACGGCGTAGCCGAGCGCAAGGCCCAGAATTGCGCCGATCGCGCCGACGACGGCCGCCTCCGCCAGGAGCCAGTTCGCGAGTGAGCGCCGCGTCACGCCCAGCGCGCGCAAGAGGGCGAATTGCGCGCGACGCCGCATGAGCGCCAGCATCTGCGAGGAAAACACCAGGAACGCTCCGGTGAACAGCGCAATCAGCGCCAGCATATCGAGATTCAGGCGGTAGGCCCGCGACAGGCTCGCGCCGCGTTCCGCATCGGTCTCCGGGGTTGCCACGTACACACCGGGGGGAAGCTCGTTCTGCAGTTCGCGCTGGAACGCCGTGACAACCACGCCCGGCTTGAGCCGCAGATCGATACGGCTAAGCTTGCCAAGGCGGCCGAGGCGCCATTGTGCAGTGGCGATGTCCATGACGCCAACCCGTTGCCGATACCCGCCTTCCGGCAGCATGCCGACCACCTTCACTTCGACGACTCCGGTGCCGACCATCATGCGCAGCGCGGCGCCCATATCGAGGCCGAGCCAGCGCGCGGCTGACGGGCTTAGCAGTATGGAATCTGCAGCGAAGAGCTCGGCGACCTCAGCGGTCCTCTCGGGCAAGAGCGATGGTTGCACCTGTGCGGTGCGCAGCGGGTCGAAACCGATGATTCTGAGCGTGCCTTCCTTGCCGAGGATCGGCACCTCGAGTTCAACTGCCGGGTTGGCCGCTTCGACCTGAGGCAGGCGGGCGATGCGCGGGTACAGCGTTTCGTCGAAGCCCGCTCTCGGGCCGCGCACCACGAGGTCGGCTTCGCCCGCAAGATGATGCGCGGCAAGATTGAATTCGTTGAGCGCGCTTGAGTTGATCAGGTGCACTGCCACACCCAGGGCGACCCCCAGGGCGATTGCGGCGAGCGCAAGGAGGGCATGCCCGGGATGCTCACGCAGCGGACCGGAAACCAGCGCGCGGAACGGCAGAAAACGCGTTCCGGAAGCCGTGAGCGCAGAGGCGTGGGGCGCAAGGCGGGCGCTAGCCACTTGTCACCTGTCGGTGGTCACTTGTCGCGGATCAGTTCCGCAGGCGCAGCCCGTCGGATGCAAGCGTGAAGACACGGTCGGCGCTGGCAGCCGCAGTGGCGGAGTGCGTGACCAGGATGCCGGCGCCGCCGTTGCGTTTCACTTCGGCACGCAGGAGAGTGAGCACCTGAGCGCCATTCGCCGCGTCGAGATTGCCGGTAGGCTCGTCGGCGAGCGTGAGCAGCGGCCGGTGCACGAGCGCCCGGGCGATCGCAGCCCGCTGCAACTCACCACCCGAGAGCTCGCGTGGATAACTTGCGCCGGCCCGGGAGAGACCCACGGCCGTCAGCATCTCGGCCACGCGTGCGCCAGCCTCGTCAGGCGCCGCACCTATGAGCGACAACGGCAACGCCACGTTCTGTGCAACGGTAAGATGCGGCAGCAGGTGAAATGCCTGGAACACGAAACCGATGTGATTCCGGCGCACGAGCGTGCGTTCGGCGTCGTCGAGTGCAGTCACTTCGCGCTCGGCAAGCGTTACGCTCCCGGAATCGGGAACGTCAAGGCCAGCGATGAGGTTGAGCAATGTCGACTTGCCCACGCCCGATTCGCCCATGATCGCCACGTACTCGCCTGCCGCGAGATCGAACGTGACATCGTCGAGCAGGGTGCGCGGACGCACCCCGCCGTACGACTTGGTCAGCTTGCGGATTGCAAGCATGGACGCACATCACTTCGAGCGCTGGCAGTCCCCTCAAACCGCGCTTTCTTGGTCATGTGTCGCATTGCAACAGGTGGTTTTCCATAAAGAGTTTGTCGGCTGCTGGCCGACAAACTCTTCAGACGATCCACTCCGAGACCGGGGCGCGCGCCTGATGGAGGGGCTGGGCGATCACGTCGACCAGGACCGGGCCATCGTGGCGCACGGCGGCAGCAAGCGTCGCGCGCAGCTTTGCCGGATCGCTTACGCGCCACGATTTCACCCCGAAGGCGGCAGCGACTGCAGCGTGATCGGTGCGGCCAAAATCGACGGAATAATAGCGGCGATCGAAGCTCGACTTCTGTCCCGCCTTGATCCAGCCATAAGTGGCATTCGATACCACCAGCATCAGCAGGGGCACTTTCAATCGGACGACGGTCTCGAGCTCGCCGCAGGTGAAACCGAAGCTGCCGTCGCCCATGACCGCCACCGCCCGGGCTCCGGAGCGGGCAAAATGAGCGCCGATCGCCGCCGACATCGCGTAGCCCAGCGCGCCGTGCGCCCGATTCGAAAGGAAATGGCGCCCCGGACGCCGCAGTTCGTAGTATGCCGAGAGATAGGGGCAGGGCGTACCGGGGTCGGCGACGATGATCGCGTCATCGTCAAGCACCGCCCGCAGATCGGATACGATCCGCTCCGGCGTGATCGGGCGGGTGTTGCTGCCGGCGAGTCGCCGGAATTCCGAAAACTTGGCAACCTTCGCCTGCGCGACGGCGCGAGACGCTGCCTGCGAGCGCTTGCGCCACGACGCACGCACGCCAAGCTCGCTGCCCAGCGCGTGCAGTGCAAGCTGCGCGTCCGCCTGAATCGCGACATCGGTGGGGTAGTTCACGCCGAATACCCCCGGGTCCACGTCGATGTGTACGACGCGCGCCGAGCCGGGCAGCGGATGGCGCCATTTCTCGGTGGTGACCGAACCGGCGCGGCACCCGATGAAGACCACTACGTCGGCGCTGTCGATGACCGTCCGCGTAGGCAAGGTGCCGCCGTTGCTGCCGATCACGCCTGCCACGAGCGGGTGCGTGTCCGCGAGCGAGCCTTTGCCGCTGACGGTCGTGCACACTACCGCGCCGAGCTTCTCCGCGAGCATCCGCAGTTCCCTTGATGCGCCCGAAATCAATACTCCACCGCCGACCACCAGCGCGGGCTGGCGTGAGTGCGCCAGCACAGCGGCGGCAGCGCGTATCGCGGCAGAGTGCGGCCCGATGCGCAGCGCGGGAACTCGCGCAAACTCCGGATCGGCGTGCAGAGCCGAAGCGTCAACCGTTTCCCGTTGCACGTCCAGTGGCAATCCAAGATGGGCCGCACCCGGGCGACCGGTCGTCATCTGGCGAAACGCCTCGCGCACGGCAAGAGGCACGCGGTCGCCGCGGTCCACCACATGGGTCGATTTGGCCACGGGCCCGAACAGTGCTTCCTGATCGAGTTCGGTGAGGGTAAAACGGCCACGGCTCACCACGGGGATGTCGGTGGTGATGCAGAGCATTGGAACTGACGACTCATTTGCCTCTGCCACGCCCGGTAGAATGTAGGTAGCGCCGCCGCCGCTCGGCCCTTCGCACACGCCGACCCTGTTGCTTACGCGCGCGTAGCCGTCGGCCATATAGGCCGCCGAACGTTCGTCGCGCGTGAGAACGTGGGTCATGCCATGCTTCAGGCGATAGAGCGCATCATAAAAGGGCAGGCTGGTATCGCCGCACAAGCCGAAGATGTGCGTGACGCCTTGCAACGCCAGCATTCGCACCAGGGCGTCTGCACCCGTCACAGGGGATTCCCCGCCGGCGCATCGGCAAGCCGCGTCGGGATCACGACCTCCGAGTGCAGCGTGCGGTGCACCGGGCATTTGCTAGCGATCTCCAGCAGGCGCTGGCGCTGCGCGGCGTCGAGCGGGCCGGTGATTTCGATCTCGCGGTCGATGCGGTCGACCCTGCCATCACGGGTTTCGCATTCAGCGCAATCGGCCGCGTGAATCTTGTCGTGCCTGAGTTTCACGACGACACGTTCGAGCGGCCATTGCTTCTGGTCGGCGTAGAGGCGCAACGTCATGGAAGTGCACGCCCCCAGGGCGGCAAGCAACAGAGCGTACGGCGACGGGCCCGTGTCGTTGCCGCCGTGGCTTACCGGCTCGTCTGCGTGCAGCCGATGCGGGCCGACGCTGACCATCTGCGCGAGACGACCCGCGCGTGTCTCGGCGACGGTCACCTCATCGCGTTCGGCGACGCCGCCGGGTGCGGCGCTTGCGCTCGCCGAGCCGATGTAACGGCTCGCCCAGGCGCTCAGTACCGCGGCCACATAGACCGCGTCCTCTTTTCTCGTGAGCAGATGATCCGCATTGTCGAGTGACACGAAGCTTTTCGGATGTTTGGCGGCCATGAAAATCTGCGCCGCGTTGTCGATGCTCACCGTGGTGTCGCGCGGGGAATGAAATACGAGCAGGGCCTTGCGCAGTGATGCGATGCGTTCAATGGGCGCCTGGCCTGCGAGGTCATCGAGAAACTGCCTGCGGATGCGAAAGCTGCGGCCGGCAAGCGTGACCTCGGCCTCTCCCGCCTGCTCGATTTCGGCAAGGGCGGGCGCGAGCAGGCGGCGGACGTGTGCAGGATCGAACGGCGTGCCGATGGTGGCGATCGCCACGCTCTCCGGAATCTGGCTCGCCGCCGCGAGAACGGCTGCGCCACCGAGGCTGTGCCCGACCAGTATGGCCGGGGCCGCGTGGCGCTCGCGCAACCATGCCGCCGCGGCGACCAGGTCAGCCGCGTTCGACGAGAAGTTGGTGTTGGCGAACTCGCCTTCGCTGCCACCCAGCCCGGTGAAGTCGAAGCGCAGTACGCCGAATCCATGTGCCACGAGGGCGGCTGCGATGCGTGTTGCGGCGAGTGACTCCTTGGAACACGTGAAGCAATGCGCAAACAACGCAAACGCCACAGGTGCGGCCGCGGGCAATTCGAGGCGGGCCGCAAGGAGTGCGCCGGATGCGCCGGCAAAACGAATCATGTTCGGAGCGGCAGTCATGGTGGGGTCCTCACAGGCGCGCTTGACGCCTGATCGTAGCATGGCGCGCGACAGCATGAATGACCTCCTGCCCGGGGGAACTTGACGCCCCTTTTCCGCTCTCATCGCGGTAGCTGGTATGATTTGCCGGAATGTGTTGCGTGGACGTGCGAACTACAAACGAGGAGGGTAATGATGAATGTCAAGCTACAGAGCCATATTGCCGGGATTTTCTGCGCCGCGGTGATTCCCGGGGTAGCCCTGCCGGCGCAGTCTCAGGGGTATCCCAACAAGCCTGTGCGGATGATCATTCCGTTCGGCGCGGGCGGCTCGACCGACGTGCTCATACGCATCGTCGCGACGAAGCTGCCGGAAAGCTTGGGCGAGCAGGTGGTGATCGACAACCGTACGGGTGCCGGAGGTCTTATCGGGACCGAAATCGCGGCAAAATCGAACCCCGACGGATACACTTTGCTTGGTACCGGAACGCCGCACACCATTGTTCCTAACCTGTACAAGAACGCGCCGTTCCATGCAGTGAAGGATTTTGCGCCGATCATGCAGATCGCGAGCCAGCCATACGGCCTGGCGGTGCATCCCTCGCTTGGCGTCAAATCGGTCAAGGAGCTGATTGCGCTGGCGAAGAAGGAGCCCGGCAAGCACAACTACGCTTCCTCGGGCCAGGGGGGCGCGATGCACCTGTTCCAGGCGCTGTTTGTCAGCATGGCCGGCATCGACATCGTGCACGTCCCGTACAAGGGCAGCGGGCCGGTGCGGGCCGACCTCGTAGGTGGCCAGATCAAGATCGGCTGCCTTGGCCTCTCGAGCATCATGCCTCACTACCGGGCGAAGCAGTTGAACATCATCGCGGTGACGAGCGCGAAGCGCTCACCCGAGTTGCCTGACGTTCCTTCCATTGCCGAAACCCTGCCGGGCTATGATGCGTCGCTTTGGACCGGGTTGCTTGCGCCGCGGGGAACCCCGGCAGCCGCCATCGAGCGCATACACCGCGAAGTCACGAAGTTGCTTCAGACTGCGGAGGTGCGGACGGCGTACCAGCGGCTGGGAACGGATGTCGTGGCCACTGATCCGAAGGCCTTTGCCACGTTCGTGCAGGTCGAGAACGACAAATGGGGCAAGATCGTGCGCGACCTCAAACTGGTGGTCAAATAGCAATAAACCGGACGCGCGCGCTTAACGCTTGCGCATATACGCCGGGCGCGCGGCCATCGGCGGCGCGGCGCGCTCGTCCTTGTGGCGGAAGCTGATCCGGCCTTTGGTCAGGTCGTAGGGCGACATTTCGAGGGTGATGCGGTCGCCCGTGAGTATGCGGATCCGGTGCTTGCGGATTTTTCCCGATGCGTACGCGGTCACCTTGCAGCCGTTTACCAGCGTGACGCGAAAGACGGTATTGGGCAGCACTTCGTCGATCACGCCTTCGATCTCGACCACTTCTTCTTTTGCCACGTGCAAGTCTCCCCGTCGCGGGCAAGCGGCAGCGCCGCCTTCCCCGCGCCGATGCCGGTGCGGTGCGAAAGGGCTGAGACAGCGGCCGCGTGCAGCCGCCTGTCCGGGTCGATCAGACCGATTTCAGATTGACTGCGGAGAGCCGGCCGTCGGAGCCGCGTTCCGTGTCGAACGTGACCTGCTGATTCTCGGCCAGCCCCCGCATGCCGGCGCGCTCGACGGCAGAAACGTGGACGAACACATCCTTCGAGCCGTTCTGCGGTGCGATGAAGCCGAAGCCCTTGGTTGTATTGAAAAACTTTACGGTGCCAGTGGTGGACATGGTATTTCTCCGGGGAAATTGCGGCGCCGTGCCCGAAATTGAGCGCGGCATCAAACGACTATTCGGGAAAGACCAGCGGGGCACCCCGAAGGGATGCTGAGAGGACCGACCGACAACCGATTCGACTTGGGGAGTATGGGGCGTGCGGGTGCATTTGGCAAGGAGAAAGAATGTGTTGCGAGCAAACGCGGGAAGCCGTGGAGAACGCCAGGAACCTGGAAAACCGGCGCGGAGAAGGGGTCTCAGGGCAAGCGGATGCGCCGGCGGGCGAGGGAAGTAGCGATCACCGGACAACGGCGCTGCGCACAACGAACTGCGGCGCGTCAAAGGCGGTGACGGACGGCAGCGCTCCCTGGAAAAGTTCCACTTCCACGAGGGTGGTGAGCGCGCTGCAGCCCTGCGTGAGCTTCGAGGTGCCCTTGTCGAGGGTCAGCACATTTGGATTGCCGTGCTTCTCCAGCGTACCGATTTCTCCCGGCGCCAGCGGGTCGTACCATGCGCCGGTGGGAAGCACGGCCACCCCTTGCCGCACGCCGTCGCTGATCTTGACACCTGCGAGGCACGCGCCGCGGTCGTTGAACACCCGAACGACGTCGCCAGTCTTGATCCCGCGCGCGGCAGCGTCCTGCGGGTGCAGGGTGAGCGCTTCGCGGTCTCGAATCTTGGCGGCGCGGCTGACGCTGCCCTGATCATACTGGCTGTGGAGCCGCGTGGCGGGTTGATGCGAAATCAAGTGCAGGGGATAGCGCCGGGCGAGCGGCGCGCCCAGCCACTCGGCAGGTTCGTACCACGCCGGGTGCCCAATGCAGTCGTCGTAGCCGAAGGATGCGATGGTCGAGGAGAAAATTTCAATCTTGCCCGACGGCGTGGGCAGCCGGTTGGCGCCCGGGTCGGCGCGATAGGCGCCCAGCATCACCGGCGGCTCGTCCGGTGGCGGCATCTCGACGTAACCCTCGGCCCAGAAAGCTTCGAACCCGGGCAGTGACAGATCGAACTTGCGGGCGCGCACGCGTGCTTCATCGTAGAGGTGGCGGAGCCACACCGCGGCGCTGCGGCTCTCGGTGAATTGCTCCTTCGCACCCAGCCGCTCGGCCAGCGCGCTGAAGATCTCGTAGTCATCGCGCGCTTCACCCACGGGCTCGATCGCGCGCTTCATCGCGATCATGAAGCGGTCGCGCGAAGTGGAGCCGATATCATCGCGTTCCAGCATGGTGGTGGCCGGCAGCACGATGTCGGCCATTTTCGCGCCCGGGTTCCAGTATTGCTCGTTGACGATGATGGTTTCAGGCTTGCGCCACGCCCGGATGAGGCGGTTCAGGTCCTGGTGATGGTGGAATGGATTGCCGCCCGCCCAGTAGATGAGCCGGATATCCGGATAGGTGCACGCCCTGCCGTTGAACTCGTAGCGGCCACCTGGGTTTTCCAGCATGTCGGCGATGCGCGCGACCGGGATCGGCGTCTTGACCGCGTTCTGGCCCTGCGGCAGCACCGGCCCCGAGAAAGGGCGGGCGTTGGCGCCTTCGATCCCGACCGGGCCATAGGCGAGGGCAATGCCGCCGCCGGGTGTGCCTATTTGCCCAAGGAGACAGGCGAGGGCGATGCCCATCCAGTACGGCTGCTCGCCGTGATCGCCGCGCTGCAGCGACCAGGCGACGCTGATCATGGTGCGATTTGCGGCCATGCGTCGCGCAAGCGCAGCAATCGTATCCGCCGGAATGTCGCAGATGTGCGCCGCCCAGTGCGCGGTCTTGGGGACGCCATCCGCTTCGCCCATGACGTATCTGCGGAACGGCTCGAATCCTTCGCAGTAGCGCTCGAGAAACGCAGGATCGTGACGGCCTTCCGCGATCAGGGTGTGCGCGAGGCCCAGCATGAAAGCGGTATCGGTGTTGGGCCGCAGCGGCATCCATTCCACACCGAGCGCGGCGTCCAGATCGTCGCGCAGGGGCGAGACGTTGACGAACCGCACGCCCGCACCAGCGAGGCCCTTCAACGCCGGACGTGCTTCATGCTGACTGATGCCGCCGGAATTGACCTGTGTATTCTTGCCAGGGATGCTGCCGAAGGCGACGAGCAACTGGCAGTGTTTTTCAAGTTGCACCCACGCGGTCTGCTGCGCGCGCAGCGCGTCCATGTCCATGACGATGTGCGGCAGCAGGGTGCGCGCGGCGCCGAGGCTGTAGGTGCCGACGTGCGCGACGTAGCCGCCGATCGCGTTCATGAAGCGGTGTACCTGGCTCTGCGCGTGATGGAACCGTCCCGCGCTCGACCAGCCATAGGATCCGGCAAAGATCGATGTATTGCCGAATTGCGTCTTGACGCGCTTCAGTTCCCCGGCGGCCAGCGTCAATGCCTCGTCCCAACCGACCTTGACGAAGGGTTCCGCTCCACGCCTTTCGGGCGCCGCGCCGGGGCCGCCTTCGAGGTAGCTCTTGCGCACCGCCGGGTACCGTACTCGTGTGGGGCCGGTAACCGCAGCGGCGAGTGACTGGCCGATTGGCGAGGGGTCGGGGTCCCGCTCGAAAGAAGCGATCCGCGTGATGCGCCCGGCCTCCACCGTTACGTCGTAAACGCCCCAGTGGGTGGAAGTCAGCATGGTCGGCCATTACCCGGGTAAGAGACGGCTTTTCGGCGCTTTCACCAGATTGCGAATGCAAGTGTAACGTATCACGGGGGCGGGGTTTCAGAGAGGCATTACGCCAGTAACCGCAGCGCAACGGAAAACACGCCGAAATTGACCGCGATCACAAACATCGCGTAGGACCACAAGGGCTCGCTGTTCGGATCCCACAGACCTCGCAGGGCGTGACCGAGCGTGCCGCAGGCGACGATCGCGAAACCCAGCATGAAGGCGCGCTCGAGGTCGGGTGGGCGCAAGGGCTAACGCGTTACGCCCACCTTGAACGCCGCCTTTTCTTCGGAGTCAAGCTGGGCCATGAGGCCGGTTTCCCAGGCGAGGTACTGCTTCATCGCCTCGCGGTTGCCGGCGTGGCGGTCGTGCACGAAGTAGAGATGGTCGATGCACTCGGTGTCAGGCGGCACGTCGGGTGAGGATTCGGCCGTATAGCCCGCTTTGGTCCAGGCAGCGAGACCACCATTGAGTATTCGCACGTCCTTGGCGCCGGCTTCAGTGAGGTCAACCGCGGCGAGGCGTGCAACATCGGGATTGTCGGCGATGAGCACGATGGTTCCCGCAGCATCATGCGCCGTTGCCGCAACACGGGGCCGGATGCTCCAGCGGCTGCCGGGAATGTGCGTCTTGCGGAAATTCAAACTGGCGCCGATGTCGATGACGCTACAGGTGCCGGTGTCGAGCGCGCGTTTGAGGTCGGCAGCGGATATCTCGGGCAGTGGCGGCAGTGTAGCTTTCTTCGGCGGGTTCCCGCGCAGACTCGAGCGCACCCCGCCTTCGAGCACGTACGCATCGCAGCCCAGTTGCCTGAGCCATGCGGCAACCACCGGGGCGCGCACCTGCTCGCCGCCGTCGATCAACACGATGCGCGCGTTGCGCACACCTACCCATTGGTCGGTGGCCTGCACCAGTTGGCCGCCGGGTGCGTGCACCGAGCCCGGAATCGACCCCGCTTCGAATTCCTCCGGCGTGCGGACATCGCAGAGATAGGTCGTGCGGCCGGACTCGTCTAGCCATTTCTCGACGTCACGCGCGCTGACTGAGTTCACGCTGTGTCGCGCCATCAACTTGCGCGCGGAATCCTGCAGCGCCGGCAGGCGCGATGCGTCGATGCGGTCCGGATAGCGGCGGCTGGCGCCGCGCTCCAGTTCGAAGTCGGCAAGCACCCAGCCCTGGGTGCCGTTCTCCAGCGCAAAGACGGGATTCTCGATGCCGAAGTTGAGCAATGTCTGCGCGCCCATGATCGAGCGCGTGCGGCCGGCGCAGTTGACGACGATCTTCGTTTTCGGACTCTTGACGATGTCGCGAATGCGATACGGAAGCTCCGCGTTGGGACAGCAGATGCCGCCGGGGATGTTCATCTTCTGGTACTCGGTGTAAGGCCGACCGTCCACGACGATAAAGTCCTCGCCGCGCTCGCGCATCGCTGCGAGGTCCCGCACCGTGACGCGCGGCGTGTGGTAGACGTGCTCGACCAGTTCGCCGAACAGCTTGCTCGGCACGTTGACGCCTTTGAACAGGGTGTAGCCTGCCGCTGCCCAGGCCCTGGTGCCGCCGTCAAGCACCGACACGTCCGTGTAGCCGAGAGCCGAGAGCCGCCTGGCTGCGAGCACAGCAACACCGGAGTCTCCATCGTCGCATAGCACGATGCGCGCTGAAACACGCGACACCAGCGCACCGATGTCGAGTTCCAGCCGGCTATAGGGCAGCGGTGTCGCGAACAGCAGGTGCGATTCGCCGAACTGCCCCGGCTCGCGCACGTCGAGCACTGCCAGTTCGCGCCCGTCCTGGAGCATGGTGCGTAGTTGCCGGGCGGCAACGGTGCCGGTCATTTGTGGGATTTCGCGTGGGTCGATGCGCCGCCGAGCAGCGCCGCCGCCGGCCGCGACGGCTGGCGGCGCAACGGGTGAGTGATTTCCGGCTTGGTTGCAGTCGAGGGCGAGGGCTCGTATGGCTTGCTGAAGTCGATCTCACGAGCGCCGGAGTTGCGGGGCTCCACGAGTTTGGGTGCGCTGCGCTTTTCGCGTTTCTCGTGTCTCTCGGATCTCTCGTGCCTGTCCCGCTCGTACGTGGGACGCGGTTTTCCGCCACCGCGGTCGAACTCCGGCGCGGTCACGCGCGGGAGCGTGCGCTTGAGCAGCTTCTCGATCTCGGCGAGGAGCCTGTTCTCGTCCGGGCTCATCAGAGAAATGGCCTCACCCGGCAATCCGGCCCGCGCGGTGCGGCCGATACGGTGCAGGTAATCTTCCGGCGTGTAAGGCAGTTCGTAGTTGATCACGTACGGCAGTTCCACGATATCGAGGCCGCGCGCCGCGATGTCGGTGGCGACCAGTACCGGCGCGCGTCCCTGCTTGAAATCGGAAAGCGCCTGTTCGCGTTCGGCCTGGGTGCGGTCGCTGTGGATCGCGGTGGCGCTGATCCCGTCGCGCACCAGTTCACGGGCGAGCCGGTTCGCGTCGCGCTTCATGCGCACGAACACCAGAGCCTGGGGAATGTTGCGCGTTCTGATGAGATAGCCAAGCAGGGCGCGTTTGCGGGTTGCGGGGACCTCGTAGACCTGGTGCGTGACCAGATCTGCCGTGGCGTTGCGCCGGGCGACCTCGATCATGGTCGGCTGGCGCAGGAGCTGGCTGGCGAGTCTCCGGATCTCGTCCGAAAATGTCGCCGAGAACAGCAGGTTCTGGCGCTGGGCCGGGAGCACTGCGAGGATGCGCTTGATATCGGGCAAAAATCCCATATCGAGCATGCGGTCGGCCTCGTCGAGCACCAGGATTTCCACGCGCGACAGGTTGACGCTACGTTGGTGCAGATGATCGAGGAGCCGCCCAGGGGTCGCAACCAGGATCTCGACTCCGCCGTGCAGCGCCTTCATCTGCGGAGTGATATCAATGCCCCCGTAGACTACCGTGGTGCGCAGGGAGAGAAACTTGCCGTAGATCCGCACGCTTTCCTCGACCTGGGCCGCGAGTTCGCGCGTAGGGGTAAGAATAAGCGCGCGGATCGGGTGGCGAGCCGGAGACAGGCTGGTGTTGGCCTGGGGCGCGAGCAGTTGCAGCAGGGGCAGCGTGAAGCCGGCGGTTTTTCCAGTGCCGGTCTGGGCGCATCCCATGATGTCGCGGCGCCGGAGGATCGCGGGAATGGCCTGGGCCTGGATCGGCGTGGGTTCCTTGTAACCTTGCTCGGCTACGGCGCGCAGCAACTCGGGAATCAGGTTCAGCGATTCAAAGGACATCTAAGGTAGTTTTGAGCGCGCGCCTCGATGAGGCGTGGCTGTCGGTTGTGGTCCCGCGGTTCGGGGAGCGGTATCGAATGCCGGGTCTACGGCGTCAGGCGGCAAGTGCACGGAGTAAGATTATACCCCGTGTCGGCGCTTTCCGTTGCGTCCGGGATCTCCGCCATAGTGCCGGGGAAACGCGGCGGCATATCCGCGAAAACTGCCAAATATTCAGAAATCTGGTAAATTGATGCGCTACATAACGTGAAGTGTGCCGGCCGCCCCGCGGCGGCCGGGCTAAGTGACGAGGTATCAGCAAGATTGGACACGATTCAGATTGCCGGCGAAAGCCCGGCCCAAGGCGCGTTTCCACTGATCCTGACGCTAGACATGCACGGAGTGCCCCATCGCTGGATCAGCTGGCAGCACGCCTGCTACTACTATGCCAAGGACCAGGTCGCGTGGAGTCTCGGCGAGCGTGCGTTCACCGTTCACGGCGGGTTGAACCGCGTCACCGGCGAACGCTCCCGGATTTCGGCCGCGAGCATCATCGCCATCAAGGGCAAGGCGATGGCGATGAAGTCTTTCGGGCAGGTGCCACCGCTGAACAATCGCGAGCTATTCCATCGCGACCGCCAGATGTGCGCCTACTGCGGGGGAATGTTCACGACTTCCAGGCTCACCCGCGATCATATCAATCCATTTTCGCGCGGGGGCAAGGACACGTGGATGAACGTCGTCACCGCGTGTCGTTCATGCAACGAAAAGAAAAGCGACCGCACGCCCGAAACAGCGCGCATGGAACTCATCTACCTGCCATATGTGCCGAATCGCGCGGAATACCTGATCCTGACCAACCGCCGCATACTGGCCGATCAGATGGAGTTCCTGGCGCAGCATGTACCGGCCCAGAGCCGCCTCCATCACAAGTCAGCCCAGTAAGGCCTCGGGCGGGTTCATCCTGTGTGTCATGAATCTTAATTAACCTATTGATATATAATGAGTCATATCGGGCATCTGTCAACCGCACACCGATAGGGCCAAAGCCTGAAGCACTTCTCCGCTAGCGGGATCCTGAACGACTGCTGCCACCGATAGTTCGGATGCCTTCCACGAAGCAGCAACCTCGAAGGTATGCGTGAATTCGATCCTATGACCGGCTGCTGCCGCAAATGGTCCGGCGAGATCGCGCACCACGAAATCGTGCTTGAGGTGCTTGCCGCGGTTCTCGCCGGCCCGCACCTGATTGGAAAGCTTGTTCTCGTATAGGGCGAGAAAGATTTGCGCCCGCGCGGGTGAGACCGCGTTTTTCAACGCTACGCTCACCTCGACTCCCAGGCTGATGGCGGCGGGCGGCGTGAGGCGCAATGCGATGGCCGCCCCCGCAGCACGTTGGTTGGCCGCGGATATGCGTTCGGCGATCTCGTCCCGGCCCCGGCCGCGACGGTAGTCCTTGCCATTGAATAGCAACTGCGGGGTGTAGACGACCCGCGTCCCGTTTCGCGCGTTGATCGCGCGTTGGCGTTCGCTGAACCGCCGCTGCGCGAAAGGGTCGCTCCAGCCCAGGTAGTCCCAGTAATCGACGTGAAAACCGAGGACCACGACGCGGTCCGGGCCGAATCCGCGCGCGGGCAGTTCGCTCACCCAGCGGTCGGCGGGTGGACAACTGTCGCACCCCTCCGAGGTGTACAGTTCGATTACGGGCACGCGCCGCTCACCGCTGCTCGCCTTGCAGAGCGGATCTGCGGCAGCGGGCAGGGCGATCATGAGCAGCGCGAGCAGAACGGGGTTCATCTTCGCATCCGGAAGGAATGCGCATTCGTCAGTCGTGGGACCCGGATCCTTACAGAGGTTGCCAGTACGCGGCAGGCGCTGCGCGCGACCTGCCCCGGGCATGCGATACTGTGGTGCATGGCCACGGTAGTACGGCAATACGATCTGCACACGCATTCGACCTACTCGGACGGAGTCCTGGGTCCCGCCGGCGTGGTGGACCGCGCCGTCGCAGCCGGCGTTACGTGTCTGGCATTGTCCGATCATGACGAGACTGGCGGCCTGCATGAGGCCTCCTGGCGTGCCTGGGAGCTGGGCATCGAACTCATTCGGGGCGTTGAGATATCGGTGACATGGCGAGCGCACACATTGCATGTCATCGGCTTGCATATCGATCCCGACCATGCCGGGCTTCGCGCCGGGCTGGCCAGGATACGCGCGGGAAGGCATGAGCGCGCATGCAGAATTGCGCAGGGATTGGAGCGGGCGGGGGTCGCGGGGAGCCTGCAGGGTGCGCGTGCTCACGCCGCAAATCCGGAACTCGTGAGCCGCACCCACTTTGCGCGATATCTGGTGCAGCAGGGGCACGCGCGGGACCTCAATGCCGCGTTCCGTCGCTTCCTTGGTGCCGGCGCTGTCGGGTACGTGACGCATCAGTGGGCAGAGCTCGAGGAGGCGCTAAACTGGATTACGGTGAGCGGCGGGCTTCCCGTACTGGCGCACCCGGCGCGCTACAAACTCGATCACGCGCAACGCGAGGCGCTGCTGTCCACGTTCCGCGATCTGGGTGGTGTCGCCGTCGAAGTCGTAAGCGGTAACCACACCCCGGACCAGGCAGCGGTCTGGGCGCGATATGCGGCGCGGTTCGGGTTGCTCGCGTCCGCCGGATCGGATTTTCACCGGCCGACCGGGGGGCGCCACGGCATAGGCCATTTGCCGGAACTGCCGTCCGGCTGCGTGCCGGTGTGGACGAAGTTCTAAGTGCGGAGTGCGGAGTGTGGAGTGAAGGGGGACCCTTTACACACGCGGTCTATCGATAACTGGGTTTAGGTATTCTGCGCTCATCGCTCTGCACTGTTCTTCATGGCTCAGTTCTTCTTGATCCACCCCGACAATCCCCAGCCGCGGCTGATCAGGCGGGCGGCGGATATCGTGCGGGCGGGCGGGGTCATCGTCTATCCCACCGACTCCTGCTATGCGTTGGGGTGTCACCTCGGCGACAAGGCGGCGATGGAGCGCATGCGCGCCATCCGGCAAGTAGACGCGCGACATCATTTCGCGCTCATTTGCCGCGATCTCGCCGAAATCGCAACCTATGCCAGGGTCGACAACCGGCAGTTCCGGCTGCTCAAGGCCACGACGCCCGGCAGCTATACCTTCATTCTGCGGGCGACGCGGGAGGTTCCCAAGCGCCTGCAGCACCCAAGCCGCCGCACCATCGGGCTGCGCATTCCCGACCACGGTGTCGTGCGCGCATTGCTCACTGAACTGGGCGAACCGCTGTTGTCGACGACGCTCCTGCTGCCGGGTGACGACGTGCCGCTCAACGATGTTGAGATCATACGCGCCCGTCTCGAACACCGCGTCGATTTGATTCTCGACGGGGGATCATGCGGCATCGAGCCGACGACAGTCGTCGATCTGACAGGCGACGCGCCGGTGGTCACGCGCGCGGGCAAGGGCAGCGTCGCATCCCTGGGATTCTAGTCCGCCCGAAGTGGCGGATGCCGCGGCCTGATAAAATCGGGGCGCGGGCGAACATTCAATACCCAAAACGGCACCGCGACATACATGGAATTCAAACTGATCCAGGCCATCGCGATCTACGCGCTTCCGGTGATCTTCGCCATCACTTTGCATGAGGCGGCGCACGGTTACGTGGCGAAGCGCCTGGGTGACCTCACTGCCTACGCGGCGGGCAGGGTGAGCCTCAATCCGCTGCGGCACATTGACCCGATTGGCACGATTGCCCTTCCGCTCGCGCTGTTGGCATTGTCCAAACTGTTCGGGACCGGCGGTATTCTGTTCGGCTGGGCGAAGCCGGTGCCGGTCAACTTCGGCAATCTGCGTCACCCCAAGCGTGACATGCTGTGGGTGGCTGCCGCCGGGCCATTGAGCAATCTGGCGATGGCGGTGATCTGGGGGGCGGTGCTGAAGATCTCGGTGGCATTGCCCGGCACCTACTTTGCGTTACCGCTCGCGCTGATGGGAGCCGCGGGGGTTTTCGTGAACGTGATTTTCATGGTGCTCAACCTGCTGCCTTTGCCGCCGCTCGATGGCGGGCGGATCCTCGTGAGCGTGCTGCCGCAACGCGTTGCCTATAAGGTCGCGCGCGTCGAGCCGTACGGCTTCTTCGTGATCATCGCCTTGCTGGCGGCGGGACTTCTCGGCGCGATCCTGGGGCCGCCGATCCGCATTACGATGTTGCTGATCGAGACGGTGCTTGGCCTTGCGCCCGGCATCGTTTTCCAGCTCGCGGCCGCGATCTGACGGATGTCGCGCGCGGCTTAAGCGGATCATCATGTTTACCAATCGCGTATTGTCCGGGATGCGACCGACCGGCAGCCTGCACCTTGGCCACTATCATGGCGTGCTGAAGAACTGGGTGCGGTTACAGCACGAGTACGAATGTTTTTTCTTCGTTGCGGACTGGCACGCGCTGACCACGCATTACGATGAGCCGGCCACGATCGGCAGACACGTCTGGGACATGGTGATCGACTGGCTGGCGGCGGGCGTCGATCCCGCGCAGGCGACGCTCTTCATCCAGTCGCGGGTGCCGGAGCACGCCGAGTTGCACCTGCTGCTGTCGATGATCGCTCCACTCGGCTGGCTGGAACGGGTCCCGACCTACAAGGACCAGCAGGAAAAGCTGTCTGACAAGGACCTCGCCACCTACGGTTTCCTCGGTTATCCACTGCTGCAGAGCGCGGATATCCTCATTTACCGTGCGAACCGAGTGCCGGTCGGCGAGGACCAGGTGCCGCATATCGAATTCACGCGCGAGATTGCGCGGCGGTTCAATCACGTGTTCGGCCGGGAGCCGGGCTTCGAGCAGAAGGCCGAAGGTGCGGTGAAAAAACTGGGCGCGCGCCGCGCGAAACTCTACCAGCAGTTGCGCACCCGCTATCTTGAGGCAGGGGATACGCAAGCGCTGGCATCCGCGCGCGCGTTGCTCCTGGAAACCCAGAATCTCACGCTGGGCGACCGCGAACGGCTTTTCGGCTATATCGAGGGCGGCGGCAAAGTCATCCTGAGCGAGCCGCAGGCGCTGCTGACCGGAGCCTCGAAAATGCCCGGGCTCGACGGTCAGAAAATGTCGAAGTCGTACGATAATACGATTACGCTGCGTGAGGATGCGGAGAGTGTCAACAGGAAAATCCGTACCATGCCTACCGATCCGGCAAGGATCAAGCGCACAGATCCAGGAGACCCGGAAAAGTGTCCGGTATGGCAGTTGCACCTGGTGTATTCGGACGAGCAACGCAGACAGTGGGTGCAGCAGGGGTGCCGGAGCGCCGGCATCGGCTGTCTGGAGTGCAAGCAACCGGTCATCGACGCCGTACTCGAGGAGCAGAAGCCGATGCGGGAACGGGCCGGAATCTACGTCGAAGACCCGACTCTGGTGCGCAACATCATCGCCGACGGCTGCGAGAAGGCGCGCGAGCTCGCGCAGGAGACGCTGCGCGACGTGCGGGAGGTTATGGGGCTCAACTATAGTTGAGGATGAGCGCGAATGCTCTGCCGCAAGTGTCCGCGCGAAGGATTCGCTGTAAGATACTATGATGCGCGAGGCGAATGACAGTGAACGAGCCCGCTAGCACAGACGCCCCCGTTGCGAAGGTCTACGGCCAGCCTCTGCTCGAGGTGCCGCAGGACCTGTACATTCCCCCGGATGCGCTGGAGGTCTTTCTCGAACAGTTCGAGGGGCCGCTCGATCTTCTGCTGTACCTGATCCGCAAGGAGAATATCAACGTCCTCGATATCCCCATGGCACAGCTCACCGTGCAGTATCTCGAGTACGTCGAGATGATGCGGGCGCACCAACTCGAGCTCGCCGCCGAGTACCTGTTGATGGCGGCGATGCTGATCGAGATCAAGTCGCGGATGCTGCTGCCGCGCCCGGGCGGCGAGCCGCTCGAGGAGGACCCGCGCGCCGAACTGGTGCGGCGCCTGCTCGAATACGAGCAGATGAAGCAGGCGGCGCACCAGTTGAGCGGGTTGCCGCAGGCGGGGCGGCACTTCGCGCTGGTCCAGGTGCTCTTCGAACATGGCGTGGGTGAACGATTGCCGGAAGTCCGGTGCGAGGACCTGCGTATGGCGTGGCTCGGGCTTGTGAGCCGGGCGGCCGTCAACCGTCACCACACGATCACACGCGAGGAGCTCTCCGTGCGCGCGCACATGAGCCGTATTCTGCGCCGCCTGCAGGACGCGAGGTTTGCCGAGTTTGCCACGCTGTTCTCGCCTCAGGAGGGGGTACCCGTTCTGGTCGTGAGCTTGCTGGCGGTGCTGGAGCTCGCGCGGGAGGGACTTGTCGAGCTGACGCAGGCCAAGGCTTATGGGCGAATCTACGTCAAACTGCGCGCCGGTCAGCTCGCGGCGATCGAATAATATGGAACAAAGCATGCAACAGGAATCCGATCCCGATCTGGCGCACCTCAAGACGGTTCTCGAAGCGGTGTTGCTCGCGAGCCCGGAGCCGGTGGCCATCTCGGAACTGAGAAAGGTGTTCGACACCCCGATTGCGTCAGAGACGCTTCTCCAGGTTCTCGAGGAGTTGCGCGCAGAGTGGCAGGGCAGGGGCGTGGAACTGGTCAACGTGGCGTCGGGCTGGCGCTTTTGCACGCGCCCCGAGTACCAGGAGTTTCTGGACCGGCTCAATCCGCAAAAACCGCCCCGTTACTCACGCGCGGTCATGGAAACGCTGGCGATCATTGCCTACCGGCAGCCGGTAACGCGCGGCGATATCGAGGACATACGGGGCGTCACGGTATCGAGCAACATCATCAAGACGCTCGAACTGCGTGGCTGGATCGACGTCGTCGGGCATCGCGAGGTGGCCGGCCGGCCGGCGCTCTACGCGACCACCAAGTCATTTCTCGACGATCTCAATCTGCGCTCGCTTGACGAACTGCCTGCGCTCGAAGAACTCGGGGCGCTGGTCGAACGCGCCGACACCGCGCCAGCACCTGACTCCGCCGCCGACCACGCCGCCCCTGCCGTGCGCGAACCGGAGGCGGCATCCACCACTCCAACTGCACAGCTGCATTGACGGCATACGCCTGCTGCGCTTCGCGGGCAGGGGATAACCAGGGGTGCGGCGCGCCACGGGGCGGTTTTGCCGCGGTGCGGATGCATCCGATGCGCGCGACACGTTTCAGCCCGATGTTCCCCCGTAACTGTAAATGTTGAGCACGATGCTCCGCTGGATCGACGCAAACATCCTCGCGCTGGGCCGTGAGATGAGGTTTTCCTATCTGCCGCCGCTGATGGTGTACATGGCGGCGGGCATTTCGGGCCTCACCGGGATCGTCGGGACGTTCTTCGTCAAGGATTACCTCGGGCTGTCCGCGGCATTTCTCGCGAGCCTCGCATTCTGGGCCAACATTCCCTGGGCGCTGAAGATGCCCATCGGACATCTGGTTGACCTGATCTGGCGCTGGAAGAGCTGGCTTGTGTTTCTGGGCGCCGGGTTGATCGCGCTGAGCCTGCTCATCATGGTCGGTCTGCTCACGGACCGTACAGCCATGACGGCGATCATGCGGCCGGAAGCATGGTACGTGGTGAGTGCGCTGCTGGCGCCGATCGGATACGTTATCCAGGATGTGGTTGCCGACGCGATGACCGTGGAGGCGGTGCCGCGCGTCGACGATGCGGGGCACCCGATCGCACCCGCGGCGCGCAAGCTCATGAACACCACCATGCAGACGCTCGGCCGCGTCGCCATCATTGGCGGCACGGTTCTCGTCGCGCTCATCAACCTCTACGTCTTCTCCGGAACGGGCGAGCTGCAGGAGGCGGACAAAGTTGCGATCTACCGGGACATCTATCTCATGGCCCTGTCGATCCCCCTGATCTCCGTCGCCGGGGTCGTGCTTGCCCTCGCGCTCCAGCGCCGCGAGGCGCAGCGCCTGCTGACGCAGGGTTTGGGTCGGGAAGTGGTGAGGAGGCTGGTCACGGGGACGGTCGAACGCCCACCGGCGAACTGGTGGATCCTCGGCGGCAGCCTCGCGTTCGTGGTCTTTACGGTAGCCATGGGTCTTGGCAGCTTCCCTTTCAATCAGGAAGTCATATTTCTCGGCTCGTTCGCCATCGTGACGTTTCTGCTGGCGAAGCTCACGCGCGAGCTGGACGCCGAGGCGCGCAAGACCCTGATCGGCACTGCGGTGGTCATTTTCATCTTCCGCGCCGTTCCCGGCCCCGGCGAAGGGGTGACCTGGTGGATGATAGACGCACTGAAGTTTGACCAGCAGTTCTTCTCCGTGCTGTCGCTGATCGGCAGCGCGTTGACGCTCGCCGGCATGTTCATCTTTCGGCGCTTCATGGCCGAACGCTCGATCGCCTATGTCATAGGTTTTCTCACGGTTGTGGGCGCATTGCTCTCGGCCCCCATCGTCGGCATGTACTACGGCCTGCATCAGTGGACTGCAGCATTGACGGGCGGCGTAGTCGATGCACGGTTTATCGCGCTGGTGAACACCGCGCTTGAATCGCCGCTGGGCCAGATCGCGATGATTCCCATGCTGGCGTGGATCGCCAATTCGGCACCGGCGAATCTCAAGGCCACGTTTTTCGCGGTGATGGCGTCGTTCACCAATCTGGCGCTGTCGCTGTCCCAATTGGGTACGAAATACCTGAATCAGATGTTTACCGTGACGCGCGAAGTGAAAGATACGGTGAGCGGCGCGATCCAGGTGCCGGCGGATTACGGCGAACTCGGGATGCTTCTCGTGACGCAGGTCGCAATCGGGCTCGCCCTGCCGATAGCCGCCATCGTGTTCGCGCGCGTGACGCGCTTCAAGAGCGCGTGACACACGGAGGGGTTGCCGCCCCTATCGTTTCAGCGGGGGGCTGCCGTACAGCCCGGTCGGCTTGACGAGGAGTATCAGAAGCATGATGGCAAATGGCGCCATCTGCGCCAAGGGCGCGTAGATGAGAGACCCCAGCGAGACGACCTGGCCGACGATAAAGGCGGATAGGCTGCCTCGAATATGTCGGTCTCGCCGCCCACCGGCTCGTAATACGGCTCAAACGCAATGATGCGCGCTTCGGCGTTCGGTGAACCCGCGGATGCGATGGTAGTTTTCCCAGGCTCGCAGCAGCTCGTGCAGGTCCTTCGCGCGCATCTTGAGCGAGTCTTCCTTGATCATCTCGAGTTTCTTTTCGCACAACTCGAGCATCTTGGCGTTGGTCTGGTACCAAGTCGAAACGCCTGCGCAGTACTCGTCCATGATCTTCTGCAGCCGGAACTGCAGCATCTTGGGCGTGATGTAGCGGGGATTGATATCGATCGCCGTGGTGTAGTCCTTGTGCTGCAGAAAGGTCTTGACCGGCCGGTAGATTTCCTCGACGAGTTCATCGACCGTTCTTGCCATCTCGGGTTTCCAGGTCTTGTTGTCGAGCGCGAACTTGACCATGGCCTTGGCCGCGATCCGGCCCTCGGTGTGCGAGCCCGAGGAAAACTTGTGGCCGGATGCACCGACCCCGTCGCCCGCGGTGAACAACCCCTTGACCGTGGTCATGCGGTTATAGCCCCATGACCATTCCGTGGGAGTGCCGGGGATGTCGGTTGGACCCGACACCCAGATGCCTGCGCAACCCGCGTGCGAACCGAGCAGATAGCCGTCCTTGAAGCGCGCTGGGACGAAGCGGTTCTCCATCATGGTCATCGCGGCGCCGCATTCGGCCGCCATGGCGTAGGTTGAGCCGGCGTTCCAGACGGGGTACCAGGCCCGTCCCGTGCCTTCACCTACCGAGCGCGGCCGGAATACGTTGACCGCGCCTCCGGCGGCGAGCAGGCAGCACTTGAACTTGTAGACGTAGAGCTTGTGGTCGCGTACCGAGAAACCCGCTGCGGCGGCAACCCGGGTTGGATCATTTTTGTCCGTGACGAGGCGCACGATGAACACGCGCTCCTGGATATTCTCCATGCCGAGCGCCTTCTTGGCGGCTTCGGCGACGATCCACTTGTAGGACTCGCCGTTGATCATGATTTGCCACTTGCCCGAACGCACGCACTTTCCGCCCTCGACGAGCTTCTTGTCCTCGTCGCCCGGCTGCTTCCAGATCGGCAGGCCCTATTCTTCGAACTGGTGCACGGAAT
>JACQGN010000208.1 GCA_016199545.1 Betaproteobacteria bacterium
CGCTGAGTCCGTGCGCCGGGAGCCGGTGCGAAAGTGCTCGCCGGGCGCGCATCATAAGTCTTATGTTCATGCTGGCCCCTCCCCCATTGAGAAAACCGCGATCCAAGCTGGCGAGCACCTGCCATTGCACCTGGGCATCCGTCCCGCTCTTGATCAGCTTGAGCAGTTCGGCGGCATCCTTCTGCGTGAACACACCCGCCGCAAGAATCTGCACGTGCAGTTTCGGGCAGAGGTCTTGATCGGGCTCCTCCGGCTCGAAGGGCGTGCCTGTCCGATACTTCGCGAAAGCTTTGAGGATTCGCCTGGCGTTGTTTATGAAATCCACGACCACTACATCCTTCTTGCCGTGGTGACAGCGGTTCAACCGGGACACCGTCTGCACGGCATTGCGTTCCACCACGGGCTTGTCGAGGAACATGGCTGTCACGTCAATCGTAAGAAACAGGCCATACGGTGAGGCATTCAGGCAAGACGCCGCGCGGCGCGACGAACATTTTCGGTTGATCACTGCGGCTTCAGCCCCGCCGCCTTGGCGAGTTTCCCGATGAGGGCCATCTGCGCCTTTATGAGCGCGTCGAGTTCCTCCGGGCCGGTCGGGACCGCCTCCATCCCGATCGCGCGCAGGCGCTTCTGGACCTCCGGCGCGCTCACTGCGCGGCGCACCTCCCGGTTCCAGCGCTCGATGAGCGCGCGTGGGGTTCTTGCCGGCATGAGGAGCGAGCCCCAGGCATCCCATTCGAAACCCGGCAGGCCCGACTCGGCGATCGTCGGGATATCCGGCAGCGCGGCAATGCGCGTCGCGCTGGAGACGCCAAGCCCGCGTATCCTGCCGTCGAGCACGAGCTGCGCAGCGCTGCCCACCGGCGCCATGAAGAACTGGACGCGGCTCGCAGTGATGTCCGTCAACGACTCGGGTATGCCGCGATAGGGCACGTGCACCACATCGATCCCGGCGCTGTGCTTCAACAACTCGCCGGCGAAATGCGTGCCGCTGCCCGTTCCCCCCGAAGCGAAATTAAGCTCGCCGGGCTTGGCTTTCGCGAGCGCAATGAGTTCCTTCACCGAGCGTGCGCTGAAGGTGATCGGCGCAACGAGCAGGAACGGAGCGCTGTAGGTTCGCGTGATGCCCGCGAAATCCCTTTGCGTGTCGTACGGGAGCTTCTGCACGAACGGCCCGATGGTGTGCGCGCTGGAAATCGAGAGCAGCGTATAGCCGTTCGGGATCGCCTCGGCGACGATGCGAGAGCCCACCAGGCCGCCGGCGCCCGGGCGGTTGTCAACGATTATCTGCTGCTTGAACGACTCGACGAGCAGCGGGAGGATCAAGCGTGTATAGATGTCGGGCTGGCCGCCCGGCGGAAACGGTATCACGATGCGGATCGGACGGCTGGGATAATCCGCCCCCGGGGCGCCCTTCTGGGCGAGCGCGCCCGGCGCCCCCGGCAAGAGACAGCTCGCTGCAACGGCCAGCGCCGAGATGAAAGTGCGCGTCGCCATGTCAAACAAGCGCGGGTAGTTGTCCCGTGGGCAAAGCCAGGAGCACGTCGTAGATCCTGCGGTCGATCTCGATGCCTTCCCGCAGGGCGAACGCACGTTCGCGAAACGCGCGCTCCGACGGTATTCGGATCTCATCGACGCCCGGCTGGCGCGGCGTCGCCTTCACACGCGCGAGCATCGCGCTCACGTCGCGCTTGAAATCGCCGAGCGGCACCAGCAGGTCGGGCTTGATCGCCATGACGAGATAACCGTAGGTCTTGTCGTCGCCGAGCCCCGAGCCGGCCACCACGCCGAGCGCCTGCATCGCCAGCGCCAGCGCAAATCCCTTGTGCCCGCCGAAAGGCAGTATGGCGTGCACCTGCGCCGGGTCGCGCGTCGGCCGGCCCTGCGCATCGATCGCCACCCCTTCGGGCAATACCGCGTCACGGCGCTCCTGGAAGATCAGGTCCGTGCCCATGAACGCCGCGGTGCCCAGATCCACGACAAACGGTTCATGCAATGTCGGGAAGGCAAACGCAATGGGATTGGTGCCGGTCGCGGGGTCTCTCGATCCCGGCGCGGCCACATGGATCCTGCTGCTCACGCTGTGAATGCCGATGAGATCGGCGCGCGCGACCATCTCGACGTAGTGCGCGCTGCGCCCGCTCACCCAGGAATTGTTCACGCCGACGGCCGAGAAGCCGTGCTCGCGCGCTTTCGCGATCGCAACCTGCGTCGCGCGGTACATCGCCACCATGCCGTTATTGTTGCCGCCGTCGAAGAGCGCCGACACGGGGGTCTCGCGCAGCACGCGCATCGGCCGGCGCGGCTGCCGCAGTTGGCGATGCTCGGCGACGTTGAGAATTTTCGGCAGTCCCGAATATTCGTAGCCGCACAATGCCGCGTCGACCACGTGATCGGCGATGATGCGCGCTTCCTCCGCGTCATAACCGATTTTCCCGAGCGCCTGTTCGGAAAGGGTTTGCGCCTCGCTCGCGCTCAGCCGAATCCTGTCCTGCGAAACATTCTCCAATTGGACTCCGAAGCCTCAGGCGCTCTGCCGCGATGGCCGGCGCGACCAGTCACTTCACCGTGATGCCCGCCTGCCGGGCAAGTATAGCGAATTCTTCCATCTGCTTGCGCAGGAACGCGGTGAACTCTTCGGTCGAAGCGCTTCCGATGAGTTCAATTCCCTGTTCGCGAAAACGATTGCGCAGCTCGGTGACGGATGCCGCTTTCGCCACCGCCTCGCGCAAATGCTCGATCACATCGCGCGGCGTGCCCGCAGGCGCCACCAGGCCGTTGAAGGTCGAGTCATGGACGCCTGCAAGGCCCGCCTCCTCGATCGTCGGCACACTGGGCAAGGCGGACGATCGTTTGCGGGTGGTGACGCCGAGCGCACGCAGCTTCCCGGCATGGATGTGGGCGAGCGAGGTCGTCACCTGGTCGAACCTCAGCATGACATGCCCGCCCACCAGGTCGACGATAGCGGGAGCGGCACCTTTGTACTGGACGTGAAGCAGCCGGATACCCGCCCGCCGGCTGAACGTCTCGGCCGCCACATGTCCAGTTGACCCGACGCCGGAAGAGGCACTCGTCAGTTCTCCCGGCCTGAGTTTGGCGAGCGCGATGAGTTCGCGCACCGTCTTCACGGGCAGCGCAGGATTGACGACGAGCACCAGCGGGACATCACAGGTCTGCGAGATCGCGGCGAAGTCCTTGAGCGGGTCGTAGCCGGCATCGGTCATGATCGCCGGAACCCTCACGAAGGTGTTCGACATCGCCAGCAGCGTGTAGCCGTCGGGGGGCGCACCCTTGACGAACCGGGTGCCCACGGTTGCGCTCACCCCGGGACGGCTCTCGATGATGAATTGCTGGCCGAATCCGCGCGTCAATTGATCGGCGATGGCACGCGCCACGATATCCTGGTTGCCACCGGGCGCCACCGGGTTGACGATGCGCACTAGCTTGACAGGATAGGGCGCCGTCTGGCTCCAGCCGTTCGGCGTCGGTGAAATGAGCACGATTGCCGCGATGGCGATCCCGGTTCGATTCATAGTGGCGCGATTACCTTTTCGGCGCAGAAATTCAAGCACGCTTCGAAATGCCGCAACGCGACTTCACTCTTCACGGTTTCGCTCCCGATCCAGGCCGCGAGAGTTGCTGGGCAATCTACGCCAAGCACCAGAGCAAGGCAAGCGCGGTTCCCACCCCCTGGCTGTCTCGAAGGGGCCTTTTCCGTACGGCAGCTCAGGCGATGTTGGGCACCGGGTGATAGGTCAGTGGCGAGTTGGCATGCCGAGGCCAACTCGCGGCAGCGAGCGGCGGACTACGCTCGGTGGGTAGCGGCGCCCACAATCCCAAGTGCTCGAGGATGCGCCGGACCTGCCTGCCGGCAGGCACGGTGATGCCCGGCTCCTCGATCAGCGCAATAACGCGCATCAAATAACCGTTGTCGGCCAACAAATGCTCCACGCGGCCCAACTCGTCGGGCAAACCGGCAAGCGCTGTGAGCATCGGGGCGAGTTGTTGCTTGTCGATGGCCACCTGCGCGATGTCGGTCGCCACCACCAGCATGCTCTCGGTATCGACCGCGGCCTGCGCGTGCTCTTCTCCGCGCGCGCCTTCATCTTCGCATCAAAGTCGGCTTTCTCGCGCGCATCGCGCTCCGCGGCGCGCGCCTCGATCTGCGTCTTGGCCTGCCGGATCGCCGCCAGGCGCTCTTCGCGCCGCGCGAGCTCCTGCGGCATGCTCAAGCCCTTGGGCAGGGGCTCCTGATCGGCGGCCTCGGCGCGTGCGAGCATCTCCTTCACCTCGGCTTGCAGTTGCGCCTCGATCTTCTGCGCATGCCCGTAGAACAGCGCGCTGTGGCGCGAGGCGTTAGCGTGAACCTTGGTGCCATTGAGCGCGATCGTGCCCAGTTTGAGCAACTTCATCTGCCGGGCAATGACCAGTACCTGCACAAACAGTGCTTCGATCTCTTTGAGAAAGCGCCTGCGGAAGGTGCACAGCGAGTCATGGTCGGGTTGCTCGTTCGCGGCGATAAAGCGAAAGGCGATCGAATCGTGCGTCGCCGCCTCGATGCGCCGGCTCGAATACACGCCCGTGGCGTAGCCGTAGATGAGCAGGCCCAACATCACTGTCGGGTGATAGGGGGCGGAACCGGTGCCTCGGTACTGCCGGCTCAGCGCCGAGAGATCGAGCTGATC
>JACQGN010000023.1 GCA_016199545.1 Betaproteobacteria bacterium
CGGCGTTCAGGTTTCCGTTCAGGAACTGAGGATCGACAATGGCAAAACGGGCATTGATCAACCGCGAGCAGAAGCGCCGCGATACCGTCAAGAAGTTTGCGGCAAAGCGCGCCGAGCTGCTGGCTATCGTCAACAACGTGAAGCTCTCCCAGGAGGAGCGCTACGAGGCGCGAATGAAGCTGCAGAAACTTCCGCGCAACGCTTCACCGGTCCGGCTCCGGAACCGGTGTGCGCTTACCGGCCGGCCGCGCGGGGTGTTCCGCAAATTCGGGCTGGGGCGCGCGAAGCTGCGCGACATCGCGATGCGGGGCGAAATTCCCGGCGTGATCAAAGCGAGCTGGTAGCGGGAGAATATCGATGAGTATGAGTGATCCGATCGCGGACATGCTGACGCGCATTCGCAACGCGCAGATGTCGGAAAAGCAGTCCGTGGCGATGCCATCGTCCAAGCTCAAGGTGGCGATTGCCAAGGTGCTCAAGGACGAGGGCTACATCGACGATATCGCGGTTCGCGGGGAACCGGGCAAGTCGATGCTCGAGATCAGTCTCAAATATTACGCCGGCAAGCCGGTGATCGAAAAGATTGAGCGGGTGAGCCGTCCCGGTCTGCGAATTTACCGGCCGAGCGGCGAGATCCCGCGGGTGATGAACGGGCTCGGGGTCGCCATCGTATCCACGTCAAAAGGTGTGATGACGGATCGCAAGGCGCGCGGCCTGGGGGTCGGCGGCGAAGTGCTGTGCATCGTGGCGTAGCGAAGGGCGGAGTGGGCCATGTCCAGAATAGCCAATAGTCCCGTGGTCATTCCCGAAAAGGTGGAGATCACACTCTCGCCGCTAGAAATATCGGTGAAAGGGCCGCTCGGTGCGCTCTCGCAGAAGCTGTCGCCCCAGGTCAAGGTCGAGAGGGTCGAGAACCGGATCGAGTTCAAGGTGACCAATAATTCCCATCACGCGAACGCGATGTCGGGTACGCTGCGCGCGCTCGTCGCGAACATGATCGCCGGGGTGACCACGGGCTTCGAGAAGCGTCTTGCCCTGGTAGGCGTCGGGTATCGCGCGCAGGCACAGGGCGACAAGCTGAATCTCACGCTGGGGTTTTCCCACCCGGTCGTGCATCCGATGCCGAGGGGAATCAGGGCGGAGACGCCGACCCAGACTGAGATCGTAATCAAGGGTACGGATCGGCAACTCGTGGGGCAGGTCGCCGCCGAAGTGCGCGCGTATCGCGGGCCCGAACCGTACAAAGGCAAGGGCGTGCGTTATGCCGGTGAGCGTATCACGCTCAAGGAAACCAAGAAGAAGTAGACGAGGCGAATCATGAGCGGGAAAAACGAGGCACGGTTGCGGCGGGCCCGGCAGACGCGGGCGAAGATCGCCGAACTTGGCGCGGTTCGGCTTGCGGTGCATCGGTCCAACTTTCACATCTACGCGCAGGTAATCGACGCATCCGGCGCGAAGGTGCTCGCTGCGGCGTCAAGCGTGGAGGCGGAGGTGCGGCAAATGGTCAAGCACGGCGGCAATGCTAAGTCCGCGGCGGAAGTCGGCAAGCGGATCGCGGAGAAGGCCAGGAAGCTGGGCATCGACAAGGTGGCGTTCGACCGCTCCGGCTACAGGTTTCACGGTCGCGTGAAGGCGCTGGCCGAGGCCGCGCGCGCGGCCGGGCTTAAGTTCTGATCGGGGTAAGTCATGGCAAAGATACCGGCAGCGAGAATGCAGGGCGGTGGGGAACGGAGCGATGGACTGCGCGAGAAGATGGTGGCGGTCAACCGCGTCACCAAGGTGGTAAAGGGTGGTCGCGTGCTGGGGTTCGCGGCGTTGACCGTGGTGGGCGATGGCGACGGCGGCATCGGGATGGGCAAGGGCAAGGCGCGTGAAGTCCCGGTGGCGGTGCAGAAAGCGATGGAGGAAGCGCGCCGCAGGATGGTCAAGGTTCAGCTCAAGAACGGGACATTGCAGCACCCGGTGATGGGCCGGCACGGCGCGTCGCGTGTGTACATGCAGCCCGCATCCGATGGAACCGGCATCATCGCCGGAGGACCGGTACGCGCAGTGCTCGAGGTGATGGGGGTGACCAACATACTCGCCAAGTGCATCGGTTCGACCAATCCCTATAACGTGGTGCGCGCCACGATCGAAGGACTCACTTCGATGAACACGCCGGCGGAGATCGCGGCCAAGCGCGGCAAGACGGTGGAAGAGATCGCGGGGTAGACATGAGCGACGCGCAGAACAGGAAACTCAAGGTGACGCTCGTACGCAGCCCCGTGGGCACCAGGCCCGAGCATCGTGCCAGCGTGCGCGGGCTCGGTCTGCGCCGGCTGAATCATACTGTGGAGCTTCCGGACACGCCGGCGATCCGCGGCATGGTGCGCAAGGTGTCGTATTTGGTGAGGTGCGAGTAGGAATCTCCGCGCTGGTGGTTGCGCAGAGATTCCTTAACTATATTTATCTAGAAAGACGGTATTGGGATGAAACTTAACGAAATAGGGCCGGCCCCGGGATCCAAGCGGGGCAGGAAGCGTGTGGGGCGCGGCATCGGCTGCGGACTCGGCAAGACCGCCGGGCGGGGTCACAAGGGCCAGAAGGCTCGTGCCGGCGGCTTTCACAAGGTGGGATTCGAGGGCGGGCAGATGCCACTGCAGCGCCGGTTGCCGAAACGGGGCTTCGTCTCGCTCGCGCGCGGGGACACAGCGGAAGTGCGGCTCTCCGACCTGCAGGACCTTCCCGCCGATGCCATCGACCTGCGCGTGCTGAAGGAAGCGGGCGTGGTGTCGCAACTTGCCCGTCGCGCTAAGGTCATTCTGTCGGGCGAGATCAGGCGCAAGGTTGTCTTGACCGGTCTGCTCGTGAGCAAAGGCGCAAGGGCGGCCATCGAGGCGCAGGGCGGAGTGGTCGAGACGGCCCCCGCGAATGCCGCGGCGACGCCCGCTTCGGACAAGGACTAGACAGGGGATCGGGCCTTGGCGGTCGACGGAACATCCTTACTCGCGGCAGGCAAGATGGGCGACCTCAAACGGCGCCTCTTCTTCCTGCTGGGCGCGCTGATCGTCTTCCGCATCGGGTCGTTCATACCGGTCCCGGGGATCGACCAGTTGCAACTGGCGGAGCTCTTCCGCTCGCAGCGCGGCGGCATCCTCGACATGTTCAACATGTTCTCGGGAGGTGCGCTGTCGCGATTCTCAATTTTCGCGCTTGGCATCATGCCCTATATTTCGGCATCGATCATCATGCAGCTGATGACGGTCGTCTCCCCCACGCTCGAAGCGTTGAAGAAGGAAGGTGAGTCCGGGCGCCGCAAGATCACGCAGTACACACGCTACGGAACGGCGGGTCTCGCGCTTTTTCAGGGCATGGGGATCGCGATCGCACTGGAATCGCAGCCGGGACTGGTCGTGGACCCGGGCTTCATGTTCCGTATCACGGCGATGCTCACATTGGTGACGGGCACGATGTTTCTCATGTGGCTGGGGGAACAGATCACGGAGCGCGGCATCGGCAACGGCATCTCGCTCATCATTTTTGCGGGTATCGCAGCCGGTTTCCCCCAGGCGGTTGGGGGTACGCTGGAGCTCGTTCGCACCGGAGCCTTTTCCATCCCGATCGCGCTCCTCATCGGCGTGCTGGTGGTCGGCGTGACGGCCTTCGTGTGCTTCGTCGAACGGGGGCAGCGCAAGATACTCGTGAACTATGCGAAACGGCAGGTCGGTCGCAAGGTTTACGGCGGGCAGACCTCTCACCTTCCGCTGAAGCTCAACATGTCGGGTGTGATCCCGCCGATTTTTGCCTCGAGCATCATTCTTTTCCCCGCGACGCTGGTCGGCTGGTTTGGCGCCAGCGAAGGCATGGACTGGCTCAAAACCGTAGCGAGCACGCTGCATCCCGGACAGCCGATTTACACGTTGCTGTACGCTTCCGCGATCGTCTTCTTCTGCTACTTCTATACGGCGCTGGTGTTCAACCCGAAGGAAACCGCCGACAACCTGAAGAAAAGCGGCGCCTTCGTCCCGGGAATCCGGCCGGGAGAGCAGACCGCGCGCTACATTGAGAAGATCACGATGCGGCTCACGCTGACGGGGTCGATTTACGTCACGTTGGTGTGTCTGCTGCCCGAGTTTCTGATCGTGTGGAAGAACGTTCCGTTCTATTTCGGCGGAACGTCGTTGCTGATCATCGTGGTCGTGACGATGGACTTCATGGCACAGGTACAGGCGTACGTGATGTCTCACCAGTACGAGAGCCTGCTCAAGAAGGCCAACTTCAAGGGCGGCATGTTCCCGACGCGGTAATGGCGAAGGAAGAAACGATCCAGATGCAGGGCGAGATCGTGGAGACCCTGCCCAACGCGACGTTCAGGGTGAGGCTGGAAAATGGTCACGTGGTGCTCGGACATATTTCCGGGAAGATGCGCATGCACTACATCCGGATACTTCCGGGTGACAAGGTGACGGTTGAGCTGACGCCGTACGATCTGACGCGCGGGCGCATCGTGTTCCGCGCGAAGTAAGTATTGAGTGAAACGTGAAAAGTGAAGAGTGAAACGCAGGAGCAGGGAACCCTGTTCGGCAAACATGCTCATTCACGTTTCACATTTCACCTTTCACGCGTTGACGAAAGGAAACGAACATGAAGGTGCGGGCATCGGTGAAAAAAATGTGCCGTAACTGCAAGGTAATCAAGCGCAAGGGCGTGGTGCGGGTGATCTGCAAGGACGCGCGCCACAAGCAGCGCCAGGGCTGAAGGGCGCCGCCGGCAGGCGGTCTGGCTGCATTTTCCGCAAATTTTTTTATGAGGTAACGAATGGCCCGCATCGGTGGAGTGAACATTCCAAACCATCAGCACGCTGAAATCGCGCTGACCGCGATTTTCGGCATCGGCCGCAGCCGCGCGCGCCTGATCTGTGCCGCGGCCGGGGTGAGCGGTACCAGCAAGATCAAGGATCTGTCGGACGGTGAAATGGACAGGCTGCGCGAGCACGTCACCAAGTTGGCCGTTGAGGGCGATCTGCGGCGCGAAGTGTCCATGAGCATCAAGCGCCTGATGGACCTGGGAACCTGGCGTGGTAAGCGCCATCGCGCCGGGTTGCCCGTGCGCGGGCAGCGTACGCGCACCAACGCGCGCACCCGCAAGGGTCCGCGCAAGGCCGCCGTCAAGATCATCAAACCCGTCGCGGCGTGACGTCGTCGGATAAAGGACAGAACCACATGGCAAAGGCAAGCACCCGGGTGCGCAAGAAGGTCAAGAAGAACGTGGCGGAGGGCATCGCCCACGTCCATGCGTCTTTCAACAACACCATCGTGACGATTACCGACCGGCAGGGCAACGCGCTCGCCTGGGCGACGTGCGGCAGCAACGGGTTCAAGGGCTCGCGCAAGTCCACGCCGTTTGCCGCGCAGGTGGCGGCGGAGAAGGCCGGCAAGCTCGCACAGGAATGCGGCGTGAAGAATGTCGAGGTGCGCATCAAAGGGCCGGGGCCGGGGCGCGAGTCAGCGGTGCGGGCTCTCAACGCTGTAGGTTTCAAGATCACCAGCATTTCGGACGTGACGCCGGTGCCGCACAACGGCTGCCGGCCGCCGAAGAAGCGCCGCGTATAGGAGGTAACAGTCACCGTGGCAAGAAATCTCGACGCAAAATGCCGGCAATGCCGGCGCGAAGGCGAAAAGCTGTTTCTCAAGGGTGAGAAGTGCTTCACGGACAAGTGCGCCATCGAGCGCCGCAACTACCCCCCGGGGCAGCACGGCCAGAAGAACACGCGGCTCTCCGGTTACGGCGTGCAACTGCGCGAGAAACAGAAAGTGCGCCGCACCTACGGTCTGCTCGAGCGCCAGTTTCGCAAGACGTACTACGGGGCCGAGCGCGCCAAGGGCATCACGGGCGAGGCGCTGCTGCAGGCGCTGGAAAGCCGGCTTGACAGCGTGGCCTATCGCATGGGATTCGGCGCATCGCGCACCGAAGCGCGCCAGGTCGTGCGTCATAACGGGATTCTGGTGAACGGCAGGCGGGTCAATGTCCCTTCGTTCCAGTGCCGGCCGGGGGATGTGATAGAGGTCGCCCAGGCAGCGAAGGAGCAGTTGCGGGTCAAGGCGGCGGCGGAGGCCGCGGAGTCGCGCGGCTTTCCGGAATGGGTCGAGGTCGACGCGAAGGGGCTGAAGGGCACCTTCAAGGCACGGCCGCAGCGCAGCGAGCTTCCACCCACGATCAACGAATCGCTGGTGGTCGAGCTCTACTCGAAGTAATTTAGCAGAGGTACTGAGCCATGGTAAGCAGCAGTTTTCTCAAGCCGCGCATCATCGACGTGCAGAACATGTCGCCGTACCACGCCAAGCTCACGATGGAGCCATTCGAGCGCGGCTACGGGCATACGCTGGGCAACGCGTTGCGGCGCACGCTGTTGTCGTCGATGCCGGGATACGCGCCCACCGAAGTCAAGATCAGCGGCGTGCTGCACGAGTACTCGACGCTCGACGGCGTGCAGGAGGATGTGGTCGACATCCTGCTCAATCTCAAGGGCATCGTGCTGAAGCTGCACAACCGCGCGGAGGCGACCCTCAATCTCAAGAAAGCCGGCGAAGGCGTGGTGCGCGCGGGCGACATCGAGGCGAGCCATGACGTGGAGATCGTGAATCCCGATCACGTCATCGCGCGGCTCGCGGCCGGCGGCAAGCTCGACATGCAGATCAAGGTCGAACACGGCCGCGGTTACATCGCCGCCACCACCCGTCGGACCGGCGGCGAGGACGGCCGCAGCGTCGGGAGCATTCTGCTCGATGCGTCGTTCAGCCCGGTGCGGCGGGTAAGCTACGCCGTGGAGTCGGCGCGGGTCGAGCAGCGCACCGATCTCGACAAGCTGATCATGGACATCGAGACCAATGGCGCGATCGATCCCGAGGAAGCGGTGCGCTACGCCGCCACGATTCTCGTCGAGCAGCTGTCTGTTTTTGCGGATCTCAAGGGCATACCGACCCAGATCGAGGAAAAGAAAGCGACCCAGATCGACCCGATCCTGCTGCGGCCGGTGGACGATCTCGAGTTGACCGTGCGCTCGGCGAACTGCCTCAAGGCCGAGAACATCTACTACATCGGGGACCTCATCCAGCGCACCGAAACGGAGCTGTTGAAGACCCCGAACCTGGGGCGCAAGTCGCTCAACGAGATCAAGGAAGTTCTCGCGTCTCGCGGGCTTACGCTCGGGATGAAGCTCGAGAGCTGGCCGCCGGCGGGACTGGAGAAGATTTGAATGCAATGATGAATGCGGAATGCAGAATGATGAATCGAAGGTCGGATGGCTTATTCATTCAGCATTCATCGTTCATCATTCAGCATTAAGGAAAAACCATGCGTCACCGTTACGGACTGAGAAAGCTGAACCGCACCAGCAGCCACCGGCTGGCGATGCTGCGCAACATGACCAATTCGCTGCTGCGGCACGAGGCGATCAGGACGACGCTGCCCAAGGCCAAGGAGCTGCGGCGCGTGGTGGAACCGATCATCACGCTGGGGAAAAAGCCGTCTCTCGCCAATCGGCGCCTGGCGTTCACGCGACTGCGCGACCGTGACATGGTAGTGAAGCTGTTCGGAGAAATTGGACCGCGCTACGCCAAGCGCAACGGCGGATATCTTCGCATACTCAAGTTCGGTTTCCGCAAGGGTGACAACGCGCCGATGGCGCTGGTGGAACTGCTGGACCGGCCGCAGGCGGACGCGCAGGCCGACGGCAGGCCCGCGAAACTGGAGCCGGCCACGGCGGCTGCGGCCTGAGCGTCGCTTCGGGACATCAGAAGCCGGCCGCGCGCCGGCTTTTTTGTCGCCGGAGACCGGCCGCGGTCATGCGGCAGCGGGCGCTTCGCGTTGCGGGCGGTCCGGCGTTACCATCCCGAAATGATCTTTCTGTTGACGGATTTCGGGTCTGCCGACATCTATGTCGGTCAGGTCAAAGCGGTGCTGGCCGCGTCGGCACCGGAAATTCCGGTCATCGATTTCCTGCATGACACGCCGCCCTTCAACATCACGGCCGGCGCGCATCTTCTGGCAGCGCTCGCGACCCGCATGGGCGCAGGGGACGTCGCAATCGCGGCCGTGGACCCAGGCGTCGGCGGCGAGCGCGATGCCGTTGCAATCTGTGCGGGAGGCCGCTGGTTTGTCGCGCCCGACAACGGTCTCGCTTCGGTTGCGGCGGCCCGCTGTGAAGGCCCGGATGTATACTCGATCGGCTGGCGTCCGGCTGCCCTGTCGGCGTCCTTTCATGGCCGAGACCTGTTCGCCCCCGTGGCGGCGATGCTGGCGCGCGGGGACCGGGCGGGTCCTCGACTTGGGAGGAAGTCCGCGCTTCACACCGACCTGGGTGGCGGCGATCTCGCCGAGATCGTGTATCTCGATCACTACGGCAATGCGATGACCGGACTGCGCGCCGCGGGCATTGCAAAAGGCGTTCGGCTCGGAATTGGGGGGCGTCGGATCGCCCATGCGCCGGTCTTTTCCGCGGTACGTCCCCGGGAGCCATTCTGGTATGAAAACAGCTTGGGGCTGGTCGAGGTTGCCGCCAACGCGACAAGCGCCGCGAGGGAACTGGGGCTCACGGTTGGCCAGAGGATCGAGATTGGCACCTGATCGATAGTGCGGTGCAACAAACGCTCGCGACGCCGCCGGTAAGTGTCGCCCTGGCGGCAAAAAAGTTTCATAATTGGGCAACTCATTCCCGGAACCGCAGGCGGGCCATGTCAGATTTGATCATGCATGCCAAGATCGCGAAGTATTTCGAGGGCGGTCGCGAGCAGTTCTACCCGACGGCGCTGGAGTCTAAATTCTCCAGAATCTTCAACAAGATCCTCAACCTGTGGGGGAACCCCGAACTGGATAACTACCTTGAAGACCTGATGGTCGACAAGCGTGGCGGGCGCAAGGGTTTTCCCATGGACGTCATGAACGACATCCTGTTGCTGTCACGGCTGCATCAGCAGGTGCTGGCGAAGATGGGCGCGCAGGGCAAGGGCACGTTCTCGAACACGATGATCAAACGCGAGTTGGAGAATGAGAAAATCGAGTATTCGCCCGCGGGATTCTTCCGGGCAATCGAGGCAGGAAACGAGCGCGCGGTGCGTCTGTTCATGAGTTCCGGCGTGGACACCAAAATGAAAAATGGCAGCGGCTGGACGCTCCTCACTGCCGCTGCGGTCGCGGGAAACCTGAAGGCCGCGCAGGATCTGATCAATGCCGGCGCCGACGTGAGTGACCGCGATCCCCAAGGCTATACTCCGCTGCATTGGGCAGCCTTCAAAGGTTATCCTCGGGTAACCGAGCTGTTCCTGGGCAAGGGGGCGGACGCGAACGCCCGCAGCAAGCTTGGACTGACCCCGCTGGCGCAGGCTGCGGTGTGCGGGCACGAGGAGATCGTCAAGATGCTGCTTGACGGTGGCGCAGACGTCAATGCCGTCGACGACGAGGGCTGGACGGCGCTGCACAAGGCCGCGGCGGACGGTCATGCCGCGGTAGTGAAGCTTCTGCTTGCTGCAGGCGCGGACCGGGAAGCAATAAATGCGCGCAAGCAGACCCCGGCGATGCTTGCGAAACAGAGAAAGAACGCAGCTGTCGTCGCCGCATTATCGGGATGACTCACGCGGGTCCGGGTGTGGCCCTTCCCCGGGCCGGCTCACGGTGACTTCCCAAGATCAGACAGGAGCCGGCAAGCGGCGGCGATGCGCGCACTGCACGCGACGCCAAGGAGTTGCCGGGCGTCGCCCGTGCGTCCGGTGACGGCCAGCAGCACGCCGTAGTTGTAGTTCGCATCACCGTTGCCGGGCTCGATGGCAAGCGCACGCCGGTAGCTCGCCTCGGCGTCCCGCGGCCGGCCGAGGGCGGCGTACACCACCCCCAGATTCGTGTGGGCGTCGCGGTGGCGAGGGTCGAGCGCCACCGCGCGTTCACAGTCCGGTGCCGCATCCGGCGGGCGATCCAGCATCATCTTCACGAAGCAGCGCTTCGCGTACGCCTCGGCGTAACGCGGATCCACCTTGATTGCCCGGTCGAGATCGGCCAGCGCCGCGGCGTGCCGCCCGGTTCGACTCGACAGCGTGCCGCGTCCCACGTACGCATCGGCATCGTTTGAGTTGAGCTCGAGCGCGCGGTCAAAATCGCGCAGGGCCTCGCCATATTGCCCTGCGTGCAGGAAGGCAAAACCGCGGTTGTGCCACGCGCGCTCGACAAAGAGCGCATTCGCTACGTGCTGCTTGTGGATGGCATCTTCCCACAGCCTGACGGGACTGGAGAAGGTATCAAGGCGGCCGAGCAGCGGAGGAACCAGCACCACGCACGCACCCGCGAGAATGGCGAGCGCCCATCTTTGCGCAAGCCGGGACAGAAGCACTGGCAGGGTCGCGACGAACAACGCCATCCACAGGTAGCTACGGTACAGCACGAATGGCTCCTGGATTCTGACAGCCGCAAATTCGGTAAGTGCAAAGAGCCACGGGCAGAGCACCCCGAAGCCGACAAGCCCGGCCGTGCCGCCCCGGCGAAGCAGGGCAAGCGCCGCCAACGGATATGCGGCGTATGCCGCCAGACCTGCGGTGTAAGGCCAGTCGAGGACTCCGGCGGGAAATGGCGTGCGCAGATCAACCGACATCCAGCCGGTGTTAGGGAAGCACCAGAGCAAAAGATAGCGAAAGAACAGATACGCCTGATTGAGCACACTCAGGGAATGGGCACCTGCCGCTTCTACGTCATCGCGAGACTCCTGCAATTGGGGCAGGAGCGACTGCACGAATGGTTCATATGGTGCACCCAGCGTGCCCCGTGCCTTGAGCGTGACCAGCGCGGCGATCCCCGCGAACAGCGCCAAGGGGAGCCACAAGTCGCGCAGCAGGCGCATCGAGTATCCGCGCACCAGGACAGCGAGCGCAAGCGCCACCGCCGGCAGCATCACGGCATGTTCCTTGGAAAAGACCGCCGCGAAGTACGCGATGGCGGCGGCGAGGTGCCAGCCGGGCGCTTTCCTGTGCAGGCCTTCGAGGAAGCAGCGCAGCGACACCAGACTGAACAGCGTGGCGAGCACGATCGAGCGCTGAACGAGATAGGCGACCCCGTACGCCGCCACCGGGTGCAGCAGAAACAGGGCAGCGCCAAAGAAGGCGAGCCACCTGGAATCCAGCGCGACGCGCGGGATCGCCGCATCGCTGCGCGGGGCGGTCAACTCGACGAGGCGCCCGACCAATCCGAACAGCATGGCCGCAACCGCGCCGTGCAGGAGCACGTTCGCCAGCCGCTGCCAGAACCAGTCCTCGCCGAAGACCCGGAAAATCCACCCGAAGCTCGCGTAGGAAAACCAGCGCAGATCGAACTGGAACCACGAGGACGCATAATGCCTGAGGAGATCTTCGCGCAGCACGCGGTCGTCGAAGACAAGGGGGTTTTGCAGCGTGCCCCAATACGCCGCGAGCCCAGCCGCGAGCATGAATGCGATGGCAGCCGCGTGCGGCAGCCGGCGCGCTCGCACCGATGGTGCCGGCACGCCGGACGTCGGTGCACCCATCGCCCCTGGCCGTTCTCCGGCCGTCCTCGCCTGACGCCTCATGTCAGGGACGCGGCGAGAACGTTACGCGCGCGGCGTGGCCCCGGTCACGCCGAGGTCGGATGCATAGGAGCGGCTCGGATAGTGAAACGCGACCGGGCCATCTGGCAGGCAATCGACGAACTGGCGCACGAAAGCATCGCGCGAAGCGGCGATCTCGGCAGTGGTGCCTTCGGCCACCACGACGCCGTCGGAGATGAAGTAGGCGTAGTCGACGATCTTCAGTGACTCCAACACATCGTAGGTCACGACGATCGAGGTCACTCCCAGCGCGTCATTGAGGCGCCGGATCAGGTTGGCGATCACGTTGAGCGAGATCGGATCGAGCCCGGAGAACGGCTCGTCGTACATGATGAGCATCGGGTCCAGCGCGATAGCGCGTGCCAGAGCCACGCGCCGCGTCATGCCGCCCGACAGCTCGCCCGGCATGAGGTGGCGCGCGTTGCGAAGGCCCACTGCCTGGAGTTTCATCATCACCAGGTCGCGAATGATCGCCTCCGGCAGATCGGTGCGTTCGCGCATCGGAAACGCGATATTCTCGAAGGCGGAAAGATCGGTAAAAAGCCCGCTCTGCTGGAACATCATGCCCATCTTGCGCCGCATCAGGTAGAGCGCGTCGTCGTCTAGCTCATGGATCACCTGACCGTCGACTTTTACGTGGCCGCCGTGAGGCCGCAACTGCCCGCCGATCAAGCGCAAAAGCGTGCTCTTGCCGCAGCCGCTCGTTCCCAGGATGGCAACGACCTTGCCGCGCGGCACCTTCAGGTTGATGCCCTTCAGCACCTGATTGGTCCCGTACGCAAATTTGAGATCGGCGATCTCGATCAGCGTTTCGGCATTCATCAGGGGAATTTTGAATCCTCAAGAATCATGAGTCACGCGCCACGTCACCATGGCATCGGCTCATGCCGATTTCCGGATGCGCTGGTCATCGTCCGCCCTCAGATTTTCCATCAATTTGCGCGTCGATCCCAAATTCTCGAGCGCGGTGACAGCACCGATGATTTCCTCGATTCGCGCTGCAGGCAGGCGGGCTCCGGCGTAGGTGCGGAACTTGTCCTCGATCTGGGCGCGCGCGAGTGGGTTCTCGGCGGCGCCTCGCGGATGATCACAGCGCACGGAGATCGTCGCACCGCTCGCAAGGCGGGCCTCGACGACCGCCTGGACCCCGCTGAGCGCGGGATCGATCTGCGCGTCGACCTTCTCGGCGGCAAAGCGCGCAAGCTTCGGATCGTCGTAGCGCGCCGGCTCGAACTGCGCGAGGGTGAGCGCCCGATCATAGAGCACCGCGGCAGCGGCGTAATGAGTCGAGAGCAGGGCCTCGAACTTGCCCTTGTAGCGGGGAAAGATGCCGTGCATGTCCACTGCGGTCTTGCTCATGGCAACCCGCAGCCGCTCCACTTGTTCCGGCGCCACACGATGCTCTTCCACCAGATCGAACATCGCCGTGATGAAACCCTGGATGGTGGACGCGGAGGGCCACGGCCTGAGCGCGATCTGTTCGAGCTCCCAGCGCGTGCCGAGGTCGGCGGTGACGGCATCGGGCCGGCCGCCGTTGGTATAGGTGCTGTAGAGTCCGCCATCCGCGGCGGTGAGAAACTCGCGGGTCGCGACGAATTTCTGCTGCGCGAGAAGGGCCGCCATCACGCCCGACAGCGCTCCGCGGCATTGGTGAAACTTCACCGTCGGCGTGCCCCATGCAGCGAATGTCCCCGCCGCCTGGCTGCCGGCGAGGCCGAATGCGGTTGCCATGGTGTCGGCGTCGAAACGCAGCAGCCGCCCCGCCGCGGCGGCCGCGCCGAACGGCCCGATGACCCCGGGCCCATGCCAGCCGCGTCTGCGGAACTCGGGGTAATCAAGGCCAACGCCGATGCGCGTGGTGGTCTCCATCCCGGCCGCAATCGCCGCCAGCAGGTCGCGGCCCGACAGGCCGTCCCGCTCCGCGATCGCGAGCGCTGCCGGAATCACTTCCGGTGTGACGTGAGTGAGGGTCGAGCGGTGGATGTCGCACATGGTGACGGCCGTGATGAGGTAACCGTTGAGCACCGTCGCTCCCGCGAGCGACAGCCGGTCGCCGCCGATGACGCTGCTCTCCCTGGAGTGCGCGAGTTGCGCCGCCAGCGCTGCCACCTGATGGGTTTCCTCCCCCTGGTGCCCGGCCAGCGCGCACGCAAGGGTATCCAGCAGGACGTCCTTGCAGTACTCGCGGACGCGCTCCGGGATCGCGTCGAATTCCAGCTCGCTGGCAAAGCGGGCCAGCACCTGTGTCGGGTTCCCCGCCATGGGGCGCTCCTTCATCGATGGTTCTTGGTTGCGGTCGAGTGGCGATGATAGCGCGGACCGGGACATGCCGTCATACGCGCCTGGCGAGCAGCGCTTCCAGCGCCGGGAACCGATCGTAGTCCGGGATTGCTGACGACGACAGCCCAGCCATGTCGGTGCCGATCCCGACATGCGCTGCTCCCAGTTCCTCCGCCGCATCCAGCAGCGCCTCCGCATAGGCGTCGAGCGAGCGGAACATGGCGCCGATGGGCCAGATGCCGACGACACCGTCTTACTTCGCGATCTTGACCGCGAGCAGCTCGTGTATCGCGCGCGCACGAAGCGAGTTCTGCGTCCAGTGCGGCTCGCTTGCGGCGACATGACCGTGCGAGTAGACATGACGCACCATCCATAACCGGGAGTCGAATGCGCTACCATTGCGGCCAGAGCGCACAGTTTATCGTCGTCCCGGCGGGAGCGGGATTCATGAGGGGATGCCGCACGTGAAGATCACGAAGGTCGAAACGATCGTCGTCAACATGCCGATGATCATCGAGGGCGCGGTCATGCCGAAACAGGGCGGGCGGCCGCGCACCAGCATGGACACGCTGCTCGTGCGCGTGGACACCGACGATGGCGTGACCGGATGGGGCGAGGGCTTCGGGCATCGGATCTTCAACGCGACGAAGGCGGCGCTCGATTCGTTCATCGGCCCGATGTGCGTCGGGCGCGATCCCACCGCGATCAGCGCGCTGGTGGACGAGTTGCAGCGCAACCTCGCCGGCGTGGGACGCAACGGACCGGCGATGTACGCGCTGTCCGCAATCGACATGGCGCGCCAGCTCGTGCCGTTCAACCTGAAGTGGCTGGAGGAACCGGTATGGCCACCGGAGGATTACGCAGGTCTCGCGCGTGTGCAGGCGCAGGGCGGCATTCCCACCGCGGCGGGTGAGAATGCGATGCTGCCCGAGTTCAAGGGATTACTGGAAGCGGGTGCCGTCACCTACGCGCAGCCGAGCGTCACCAAGATGGGCGGGGTCACGCAGATGCGAAAAGTGGTGGCGCTCGCCGATGCGCACGGCGTCGCGGTCGTACCGCATTCTGCGTACTTCGGGCCGGGACTGCTCGCGTCGATCCATTGCATCGCCGCGATGCCGAGGGGGGGGCTGGTCGAGCGCTACGACGCCGACTTCGCGGTGAATCCGCTGCATGACGCGATCCACCCCGACGGCAAGGGCTGCATCGCGGTGCCGCAGGGTCCGGGGCTCGGCATCGACCCGGACCTCAAGGTAGTTGAAGGGCTGAGAGTCTTCTGAACTTCCGCCAGCTGCCAGGCCTTGGTGTGCGCGAGGATGGCGCTGAGGCCGCCCGGTGCAGGCTGCACGATCGTCCGTATCGGTTTGCCGGGATAAACATGCTGCGCGGCGTGCGCTGTTGGCGGGCGTCGTGCTACCATTCCACGCGCAGTGGATCAGTAATGGAGGTCGGCCATGTCCAAGCCCGCGGTGTTTGAACCGAAAGGCGTGATTCCGGCGTGCCTGCTGCCGTTCCATGCCGACTTCAGCATCGACGAGCCGTCGTATCGCAAGCACCTGCGGGACGTGACCCGGATCGCGGGCTTGTCGGCCATCACCATCAACGCCCACGCTTCGGAAGTTGCCTCGTGCAACCTCGAGGAGCAAGAGCGAATTCTCGCCATCACGATGGACGAAGTCGGGGCGCGCATCCCGGTCGTTCATGGTGTGTATGCGGACGGCAGCTTCGAGGCCGCGCGGATCGCGCGCATGGCGCAAAGTGGTGGCGCATCGTGCCTGCTGGTGTTCCCTCCGGGCCCGCTGGCGCTGGGATCGCAGTGCCGGCCCGAGATGGTGATCGCGCACTTCAAGGCTATCGCGGACGCCTCGGACCTTCCGATCATCTGCTTCCAGTATCCGCTGGCGAGCGGGCTGGGTTACCCGGTGGACACCGTACTGAAACTGATCGGCGCAGTGCCGTCAGTGAGGGCGATCAAGGACTGGTGCAACAACGTCATGCAGCACGAGCGGCAGATCCGCATCCTGCAGAACCTGCCGCGCCCGGTGAGCGTGCTCACCACCCACAGTTCATGGCTCCTGAGTTCGCTCGTCCTCGGGTGCAACGGTTTGCTCTCCGGGTCGGGGAGCGTGATCGCGGACCTGCAGGCCGCGCTGTGGCAGGCGGTGCAGGCGAACGATCTCGTGCTTGCGCGCCAGATCAACGACCGGATTTACCCGCTCGCTTCGGCTTTTTATGCGGACCCATTCGTGGATATGCACAACCGGATGAAGGAAGCGCTGGTGATCCTTGGCCGTATCCCGTGCGCCGCCGTGCGCCCGCCGCTTGTGAAGCTCGGCGACACGGAGATCAAACGGATCCGGCAGGCCCTGGCCGACGCGAGAGTGATGCGCGAGGGAGCGGAGCTGGCCTTGGCGGCGTAATGCTACGCCGCGTCTCCCATCGTGGCGGGGTCGACCCAACTCCGCTGGGGAATCTCGAGGGAGGTCCGAAAGGGAAGGGTTACCCCATTCCGGTTCCTCCAAATCCAGTAATCGATTTTACTTAAGGATTTTGTCGGTCGAACGCACGACAAAATCCTAAGCGAGAATCTCGCCGATCTGCTCCTGGCGCAGCATTTCGTAGACGAAGGCTTCCAGTTCCGGGCCGAGCGCGTCGCGGGCGGAAACCATTCCGACCGGACGCCCATCCTCCACCACCGGCACGTGGCGGAAGCTGCCGCCGTACATCATCTGCAGCGCTTCGGCGAATGAGCGGTCCGGATGTATGGTTTTCGGATTGCGGGTCATCACGTCGGCGAGGCGCGTGGTCTGCACGTCGCGCCCCTCCGCGAGCACCCGTATCAGTGCATCGCGCTCGGTGAATATCCCGGCGAGCGTGTCTTCCTGTAATACCATGATGGCGCCGATGCGGCGCTCCCGCATCAGGCGCGCGGCTTCGCTGACGGTCAGCGTCGCTGGGGCGGTGACGGGTTCCTGCTCCTCGATGATCGTGCGGATGGTTCGGTGCGACATGTCGGGCCTCCGGTTACGGGAGCGGAGCGATGAGAAAACGCGATCGCCTCGTGGTGCTCCTGCGTGCGCAGTTCAATGCTACGCGCGACTCATGGCGCGGTCAAACGCCGGTGCGCGCCCCGTGCGCACCAGGATGGGGCGCGTTGCAGGGCGGATTGTCGGGCCGGCATGTTAATACGGTTTGTCACCCAAGCAAGAAGTGCCGCCTGGAGCGACGCGGTCCGCTTGCCATGCGCGGTGCGTGGGGGCCGATTCCGTGGTAAGTTTGACACCACGCTTTCACCTCCTTCTCCACGGAAGACGATCATCATGCATCGGACGAATCCTGCGGCCGAACTCTATGTGTTGCCCCGCACCGGGGCCGAGCTCAATGACGCCATCAGGCGCGCGAGGTCTATGGTGAACCGGCGCGCCGCGCTTGCCTCGGCCTCGGTGCTGGTGCCGATTCCCGGCTTCGATGTGGCGGCGGACGTGGGCACGCTGATGCGCCTGATTCCCGAAATCAATCAGTCCTTCGGGCTCACGCCCGATCAGATCGGGCGGCTCAATCCACGCCTGCGCGCCGTGGTCTACCAGGCCATTCTGATCGCCGGCAGCACCTTGATCGGCAAGGTCATGACCACGCAACTCGTGTTCGCGGCGCTCAAAAAGGCGGGCATGAAAGTGACAGTGAAGCAGGTCACGAAATACGTGCCAATCGCGGGACAGGCGCTGTCTGCCGCAATTTCCTTCGCGGCGCTCAAGTACGTCTGCCACCAGCACATCCAGGACTGCGTGCGCGTGGTCGAGACGCTGCGGACACCGGACGTGCGTTTCCTGGCCGCGTAGCGTCACGGTTTCGCGCACCAGCGACACCACACTTGCTCAAGGGGAACGCCATGACGAGGAAGATCATCGGATCGCTGTCGTGCGCCGCAGTGCTCGTCGCGGCGCAGAGCGTGCTGGCACAAACCCCGCCGCCAGGCGCAGGTCAAACCTATCCCTCGCGGCCGGTGCGCATCGTCGTGCCGTTCGCGCCCGGCGGAAACGTGGACCTCGTCGCGCGCGCGGTGGCGCGGCCGCTGAGCGCGGGGCTCGGCCAGCAGGTGATCGTCGAAAACCGCCCGGGTTCGAGCGGCCTCGTCGCCACGCATTTGGTCGCGAAGGCCGTGCCCGATGGTTACACTCTGCTCGCCATGGCGAATACATTTGCCGTCGTGCCTTCGCTCATTTCCAACCCCGGCTACGATCCGCTCAAGGATTTCGCCGGCATATCGCTCACCTGTCTCGTGCCGCAGGTGCTGGTGGTCAATCCCGCGCTGCCGGCGCGCACGGTCAAGGAACTCGTTGCGCTGGCAAAGGCGCGGCCGGGCGAGATTTCGTACGCATCCGCCGGGGTCGGCGGCACGGGGCACATCGCGGCGGAACTCTTCAACCGGCACACGGGCCTCAAGATGCTGCACGTGCCGTACAAAGGCAACGCGCAGGCGATCGTGGACGTCATCAGCGGGCAGGTGACGATGATGTTCGACCAGGTCAGCACGTCGCTCGGGCATATCCAGTCAGGGAAACTGCGCCCCCTCGCCGTGACCAGCGTGAAGCGCTCGCCGCTTCTGCCCTCGATCCCGACCGTGGACGAGTCGGGAGTGCGCGGCTATGAAGACACCACCTTCAACGGACTGATGGCGCCTGCGGGAACGCCGCGCGCGATCCTTGTGCGGCTCAACGCCGAAGTGGCGAAAGCGGTGCAACAGCCCCTTTTGCGCAAGCGCTTTCTCGAGCTCGGAGTCGAGCTGACGGCGAGCGCCTCGCCGGAAGCGTTCACTGCTTACGTCAAGGCCGAGTTCGAGAAGAAGGCGAAGCTCGCACGCGAGGCGGGAATCAGGATGGAATAAGGCAAGGCGGAAGGATGAAGGATGAAGGGCAAGAAGATGCCTCCTTCGCAACGAAGCAAAAGGACGTATGACTCTCTCGGGTCTTGAGGATTCCTGATGCATACGGTTCATGGTGAGGCGGAGCCTCGATTCAGGGCGCCGCCGGGCGGCTGCGACGCCCACTTCCACGTGTTCGGCCCCGCGGAGCGTTATCCATACGGCGCCGACCTGCGCTACCAGCCGCCGCATGCGCCCCTTGAAGATTTCCTGGCGCTGTCGCGGCGCATGGGGTTCGAGCGCTACGTCTTCGTGCAGCCGAGCGCATATGCCCGCGACAACGCTTGCATGCTCGATGCCATGCGCGCGATTGGCGATGGTTGCCGCGGTATCGTTGACATCGACGAGAACGCACCCGACGCCGAGCTGGACCGCCTCAATCGCGCGGGCGTGCGCGGCGTGCGCGTCAACGTCAATCCGATCAAGCCGCCCGAGCCGGGATTTTCGACGAGGATGCTCGCGCGCATCGAGCGGCTCGATCACCGCTGCGCCGAATTCGGCTGGATGCTCGATTTCCTGACGCCGGGCTGGCTCACGCGGGAACTGCTGCCGGTGATGGCGAAACTCAAATCGCGCTATACGGTCGCGCATCTGGGCATGTTCCTCGCCCGCGACGGTGTCAAGCAGCCGGGATTTCAGCATTTCCTCGATCTGTTGCGACAGAGCAACGGACGCTGCTGGGTGAAGCTGACCGGCGTCTATCGCATGTCGGTTGCCCCCGGTTTCTCCGACGCGGCACCGCTTGCGCGGGCGCTGATCGAGACCGCGCCTGACCGACTCATCTGGGGCAGCGACTACCCGCATCTCTCGTTCGCCGACAAGGTGGGCTCGGTGGAGCTTTTCAACCTGCTCGGCGAGTGGGCGCCGGATGAGGCGACGCGGCGCAAAATCCTGCTGGACAACCCGCGACAACTGTTCGGCTTCTGAGAGCGCCATGACAAGAGTGCTCGAGGGGAAAACCGCCCTGGTGACGGGGTCCGCCAGCGGCATCGGGCAGGGAGTCGCCGAGTTCGCGCGGTGGACATCCTCGTCAACATTTGTCCCGGCTACGTGCTGACACCGCTCGTGAAGAACCAGATACCGGACACGGCAAGGGCGCGCGGCATCACCGAAGAGCAGGTGGTGGAGGACGTACTGCTCGCCGCGCAGTCGACCAAGCAGTTCGTGACGGTGGAGCAGGTCGCATCCCTCGCCTGCTTCCTCGCGAGCGAGGATGCCGCGTCCATCACCGGAGCCCTTCTCCCCATCGACGGTGGATGGACGGCCCACTGATCGGGGGGCGTGGGGCTGGAGCCGACAGTGGACGAACGCAAAGCCCTGATGTAACGTGCAAGACCGTTCCGGACCATCGACAGGAGAGGAGACGACATGCAGCGTAAGGACATCAAGGTTCGCTCGAGCGAGGGCGAGGAGTTCGACTGTTATCTGGTGACGCCCGATGCCGCGGGCAAGGCGCCGGCCATCGTGCTGGCTTCCGCCGTGCACGGCGTGGACCAGGACATGCGCGCGTTAGTGGACGAGTTCGCTGCGCACGGCTACATCGCGGCGGCGCCGGACCTGTTCTGGCGCTCGGTTCCGGGGCCACTCGCGCGCGACGACGATCGCACGAAAACCCGCTCGCAACCGCGACTCGAAAAGATCGAGGCCGGTGAAGCCGACCTCGCGGATACCCTGGCCGAAGTGCGGAAGCTCCCGCAGTTCAACGGGCGCGCGGCGGCGATGGGATTCTGCTACGGCGGCCCGTACGCGATCCTGGGACCGAAACGTCTGGGTTACGCCGCCGGGATTTCGTGCCACGGCACGCAGATGCTGGACTACATCAAGGAGCTCGACGGGGTCGGCGCGCCGGTGTGCATCATCTGGGGCGACCAGGACCACGCGGCACCCGCCCCGGTGCAGGAAGCCTATCGCGCCGTGCCCTCGCGCATGAAGAACGTGGAAGTGCATATCTTCCCCGGCGTGCTCCACGGTTACATGATGCACGGGAACGCCAAAGCGTTCAGCGAGGAGACCTACAGGTTCTCCATGTCGCGGGCGCTGGCGATCCTCGACGGGCTGCGCGGCGCGGAGCGCGAACCCCTGCGCAAGGCATCCTGAGCAGACGCACTCCGACACCCACGGTCAATTTCCACCCTGCGGCTGATCGCCCGGTAACTGTTACATTGGCACGTATCAACACGGGGAGCCGCGATGGCTCCCCGCGCCTCTTGACCCATGGAAGGGGCATCGACCGTTCACCGGTCCTCGAGGCCGCTGAGCGGAGGCGCCACTTTCTCCAACGGTCTGCGCTCGGCATCCACGCCTATCGTCGCGGCGACACCGGCAGCGGCGCACATCACGATGCCCGCAAACGCGTAGCCGCCGAACAACGCCTCACGGCTCCCGGTCTCGATCAGTGCCCCGAACAATGCCGGCCCGGCGAATCCACCCACTCCGGTGCCGAGCGCAAAGAAAATCGAGATCGCCACGGCGCGCATCTCGAGCGGGAAAATCTCGCTGACCGTGAGATAGGCCGAGCTCGCCGCGGCCGAAGCTATGAAGAAGATCGCGGCCCAGCACGCCGTCTGGGTCTCTGCGCTCAACCAGCCCTCGTTGAATGCGTAGCCGGCGGCGCCCAGGGCAACGCCGGAGACGGCATAGGTCAGTGCGATCATCACGCGCCTGCCGGTCGCGTCGAACAACCAGCCCAGCACGAGCGGGCCCAGGAAATTGCCGAGGGCAAAGGGAAAGATGTAATAGCCTACGCGATCGTCGGCTACGCCGTAGAAGCGCGCGAGCACCAGCGCATAGGTGAAGAAGATCGCGTTGTAGAAGAAAGCCTGCGCCGCCATGAGCGCAAAGCAAAGCGCGGCACGGCTCCGATAGCGCGTGAGTAAGAGTTGGCGGATTTCCCTCCATGAAACGAGCGTCCGCAGCCGTATCGTCAGCGTCTCCGTCGCCTTCGCGCGGGCGCCATGCTCCTTCGCGACCTCTGCCTCTATGCGCTCGACTATGCCCTCCGCTTCCGCGGCGCGGCCGTGCGTGAGCAACCAGCGTGGGCTTTCCGGCAGGTTGCGCCGCACGATCAGGATGGCAATACCCAGCACTGCACCGAGCAGAAAGGCGATGCGCCAGCCGGTCTGGGCACCGATCAGCCGCGGATCGAGCAGCACCAGGCTCAGCCCCGCGCCAAGCGCGGCGCCGATCCAGAACGTCCCGTTGATCGCGAGGTTCACGGTGGCGCGCACGCGCGCGGGGATCAGTTCGTCGATCGCAGAGTTGATCGCTGCGTACTCGCCGCCGATGCCAAAGCCGGTGAGAAAGCGGCAAAGCGCGAAAGACGCGAAATCCCAGGTGAACGCGGTCAGTACTGTCGCGGCGACGTAGACCGTGAGCGTGATCAAAAACAGCCGCTTGCGCCCGAGCCGGTCGGCGAGCCGGCCGAAGTAGAGCGCGCCGAGCACGGCACCCGCGATGTACACGGAACCGGTCCAGCCGACATCGGCGGCGGTGAGGCCCAGCGTCTCCGGGCGCTGCAGCGCGGCGCCCAGCGACCCGACCACGGTGACTTCCAGTCCGTCGAGCAACCAAGTGATGCCGAGCGCGATGACCACTCGCCAATGCCAGCGCGACCAAGGCAGGGCGTCGAGCCGCGCAGGGATGGTGCTGCTGATGGTCCTGCCGTTGGTCATGGTCCGCCGCACTCACGCAGGTCCTCTTGTGAGTGGGACGGGAGAGTAAGGTTCGGCCTATTTCTCCGGGCCGGCATAAACGCCGGCGGTCTGCGGGAACATCGACTTCACGATCTTGAAGGGCGAAATGTCCACGGTCGCGTCCCGGTGCTTGATGAGAATACGGCCGCCCTGCACGTAGTTCTGGACGTAATCGGCGGCGCGCTCGAACGCCGCCATGCCGACGCCGAGGTTCTTCGCCGCGACGATGATCTTGCCGGGACGGAAATAAACCCCCGCCCGCGACATCGCGACGTTCTCGACCAGGCAATGATCCTTCGGCACCGCGCAGTCTTCGAATACGATCTCGCCGTTGTTCATGAAGCGCCCGCCGAGGGTTTCGTTGCAGCGCTGCACGGTGAGCCCCGGTGTGTCACGCGGCACCAGAAAACTCGATGTCCCCCTGGTGATGCCGGCCCCCGGCCTGGTGGTCGCATGGAGGGAGCCAGCGGTCCGAGGCACCGCGCGGTTCGGTGAGGCAGTGCGCGAGCAGAAATCCCGGGTCTTCGACGATGCGCGGGAACCAGCGTTCCTGCAGGTGGCGCGGCGCGATGTTCTGCAGGAGCTTCGAGATCTTCCAGATCTGCACCAGTTTGTCGGCGAGCCCCGAATCGCCGCGTGAGATCTCCTCGGCGACCATCGCGAAGGTCTGCACCTCGGTCTCGGGCTCGACCGGCGTGCCGCCGAATTCCTCGGGTATGCCAAGCGTGCGCACGCCGATCTTGTGAGCACCTTCGAGGAGTTCACGCGACGGGCGGTTCTCCGGCTTCATGTCCCATTCGAGCTGCCGGTTCCTGCGGATGAAGGGGTCACTTCTCTGTCGACGAAGGCGCGGATGCTGTTGCGCATCATGCGCTGTTCGTCGGAGAGCGCGCGGTCGATCACGTCTTGCATGAGGCTTCTCCAGTCTTATGCCAGGGGCTCCGGGCCCTTGTCCCGCATTACGCGCGCCGCGGCGGGGGTCGTCAGAAACCTGACCAGCGCCTGCGCTGCCCCCGGATGCCGGGTGCCGCTGAAAACAGCAGCGCAGAGCACGGTGATGCTCTGCACTTCCGGCGGCAGCGGGCCCACGAGCTCGGCCCCGGGCACAGCGAGGATCTCGCTCACCATCTGCACACCGATTTCGATTTCGCCCTTCGCGACGATCTCCCCCACCAGCCCGCCCGATATGACCTTGATCTTGGGCCGCAGCTTCTCAGCGATCCCCAGGCGTTCGATCAGGCCTGCGAAATATACGCCGCTTGCGCCGGTCGCCGTGTGGGCGATTGACCTGGCGTCGATGAGCGCTTGTTTCAAGGCTTCGACCGAACTGATGTCGGGCTTCACCGCTCCTTTGCGCACGGCGATCCCGAGGCCGGTGCGGCCGAGATCGACGCGGCTGCCGGGCACGATCCTGCCCTGTTTTATCAGTTCCTCGATGCCGGGGCCGTTGAGGATGACGACGTCGGCGGTCTCGCCGTCCTGGATGCGGCTCATAATCCGGTTGGTGCTGGCATAGGCGGCCGAGACCTTGTGCCCGCTCGCGCGCTCGAAATCCGGCACGAGGTTGGCCAGCACCGCGGTTGCAGCGCCGGATGACAGGACCTTGATCTCCACCGCGCTGGCCTCCGGGCCTCGATCCACGGGCACACTACCCGCGTGAAATCGCGCCCGCGACCGCATCCCCCATCTGGCTCGTCGACGCCTTGCCGCCGAGATCGGCCGTGAGCGCTTTCGCTTCGGCGATCACGTGGTCCATTGCCTGGTCGATGAGCACCGCGGCGCGGGTCGCTTTCGGTTCGTTGCGTTTGCGGCCCAGCCACTCGTAGAGCATCTTGCCCGACTGGATCATCGCGTACGGATTCGCGATGCCCTTGCCCGCGATGTCGGGCGCCGATCCGTGCGTCGCTTGCGCCATCGCGTAGCGCTCGCCGATGCAGAGCCCGGGCGCGAGGCCCAGGCCGCCGACGAGGCCCGCGCCCTCGTCGGTGAGGATGTCGCCGAACTGGTTGGTGGTGACGATAACGTCAAATTGCTGCGGTCTCATCACCAGCATCATCGCCGTGCTGTCGATATGGATCTCCTCGAGCGTCACGTCCGGATAATCCTTCGCCGCCTTGCGGCATTCCTCGGCGAACATCCCGCAAACGAGGCGATACGTCGCCTCCTTGTGCACGGCAGTCACCTTTTTGCGGGGCCGTGTGCGGGCGATCTCGAGCGCCTCGCGCGCCACGCGGTTGGCGCCGCGGCGCGTCACCACCCGCATGCCGATCGAGATCTCGTCGTTGGGCCGGAACTCGCCGCTGCCTGCCACCACGGTGCCGCTGGTCTGCATGCCTTCTGTCGTTTCACGCACGAAGACGATGTCCACGTTCTTGTGAATGGACGGCAGGTTGGGATAGGACTTCACCGGCTTCACGCTCGCGAAGAGGTCGAAGCGTTTGCGCAGCGGCGGCATGATCCATGTCGGATCGTTGCGCGGGTAGGCGCTGTGGCCGATCGGCCCGGTGATGAATCCGTCGGTCTCGCGCAACCCCTGCTCGGTCACCGCGGGCAGGGTGTGGCCGTGCAACTGGTGGCCCTGGAGCCCGATCGGAAAATCCTGCCATCGCACCTCCAGCCCGGCCGCATTGGCAGCAGCCTTCATCACCTTGACGGCCTCGGGCACGACCTCCAGCCCGATATCGTCGCCCAGCAAGACTCCAATCTTTAGCATGACTTCCCTTTCTTCCCTAAGACTTCACCAGAACCGGTTGGCCGCTGCGCGCCGACTCGACCGCGGCTTCGAACACGCAGACTCCGTGCAGGATTTCATCGAGCGGAATCGGCTGCCTTCGGCCGTCGAGCGCACAGCGCGCAAACTGCGTGAGTTCCTCGGCGATGGAGCTGAAGCCGTGGGTCTCGATCACCTCCGGCTCGGGAATGTGCGCGGTATGGCTCGCGCGCCCCTGGACCGCGGGGATGAAGCGGAATGTCTCCATGGTGGGTTTGATGACTTCCGCGAATCCTTTGGAGCCGTAAGCCGCCAGCCGGTAGTTGCGCGTCGCCGCGTTGGAACAGAAGGTGTGCCCGGTGACGCCATTCTCGAATTTGAGCAGCAAACTGGTGGTGTCATCGCCGTGAGGGCCGGCGCGGTGGGCGGTGACGCAATACACCTCTGCGATGCGCCCGATGATGTCGATCATGCTGTCCACAAGGTGAATGCCGATTCCGGCCAAAACCCCGGCGGGTTCTTCCTCGGGGAGCAACCTCCAGGAGTCGCCTGATCGGTAAAAAGCAGTGGTCGCGGTGAGTTCGGAGAGGATCGCGCCGATGACGCCGAGTACGCCGCTGCGCACGCGCTCGCGCAGTTGGCGCACCGAGGGATGAAAGCGGCGATTGAATCCCACCGAGAGGACGACGCCGGCGGCGGTGGCCGCATCGATGGCGGCGCGCGCGCCGGCGCTCTCGAGCGTAAACGGTTTCTCGACGAAGACATGCTTGCCCGCCCGCGCCGCCCGCATGATCTGCTCCGCGTGCTGGCTGTTCGGGGTCGCGAGTACGACGGCATCGATGGTGGGATCGCCGAGGATCTCGTCGAAGCTGCCGGCGAGGCGGATATTTTTGTCGCGACAGAACCCCTCGACTTTGCCCGGTGTGCGCGTATGGCCCGCGACGAAGCGCAACGCGTCGCTCTTGCCTTGCACCGACGTCACCAGCACCTGGCCCCAGGAGCCGAGTCCGACGATTGCGGCTCGCAGCATGTCGTGCTCTTTCATGGAATCAGTCCTTGAGTCCGGCACCCGGGCTACGCCGCGGTTTCCAGGATCTCCAGCACCTGCTCGGCGCGCGTGATCTGGCGCGGATTGGTGTGGATGTAGTGTTCCTCCATCGCGTGGGATGCAATCACCGGAAAGTGTTCGCGGGTGACGCTGACTTCGGCGAGCCGCCGCGGCTGGCCGTAGACGATCCGCTCGATCACGGGGAATACGAACGCTCCTGAGCGCATGCTCAAGCCCCCTCTTGGCGATGTGCGCCCACTACGCGCATGAAAACCTGCATTCCGTAGTGGAACGCGATGAATGCACCCAGCTCCATGATCTGGGCTTCGCTGTAGTGCCGCTTGCCTTCGGCGTAGAAGGCGGCGTCCACTTTTTCCGGGTTGAGATACATCCCGCGTGCGTAACGCAGCGCCCACTTTTCCGCCGCAGTGAAGCGCGCGTCGTCTTCGAACCTGGCCGAGCCCGCCGCTATCGTTTCCTCATTCAGGCCGAGTTGCCGCGCGCGCGCCGAGCGCAGGCCGGCGAAATACGGGTCGCCTGCGGTGCGAGCGAGCTGCACGCGGATCACTTCCTTCAACCGGTGATCCACACTGCCCTCGACGTGCGAGACGAGGAGCGCGCGCAGCAGCGCCTTTGCGTATGCCGGAACCCGCGCGAGTATACGCGGGAACACGGCATCGGGCACGCCCAGCACCTCGCAGCGCGCGATGAGCGCGTTGAGTTCCGGATCACGGATCTCCTCAGCCTTCAGCGGTTCGACGAGCATCTGTCTTTTCCAGCGATGCGGGCTTGGCGCCGTAGACTCGCGCGGATTCCTCCTGGCTTACGAGGCGGCCGTCTGGCGAGGACATCGGGTAGAAGTCGAGCGTGCCGAAGAAAGTGTGGTAGCCGATGTTGAAGCCGATGAAGGCGCCGAGCTCCACGATCTCCTCATCCGAGTAGTGGCGGCGCAAGGCGCCGTCGAATTCAGCGTCGATCCGGTCCGGATCAAGCGCCATCAGCTCGCTATAGCGCAGCGCGAGCTTCTCCGCTGCGGTGAAACGCGAGCTCGCCTCATAGTTGTCGATGCCCTCATCGATGTCGTCCTCCTTGAGACCCTGCCGCTTCGCCGAAGCGGACCGGACGTTGCCTCAATAGGTGCAGGAAGCCATGCGGGACAGCAGCACCCGGATGATCTCCTTCAACCTGTGGTTCACGCGCCCGGTGTTGAACACCGTGTCCCACGCGACGAACATCGCCTCGCACAGGTCGACGTTATGCCCCATCATCGCGTGAAAGCCCGGATCCGGCGCGCGATGCTCGAGGCACTTCTCGATGTGCGGCTTGAGCTTGGTCTTGCGCAGCTCTTCGATGTCGAGCATCGTGATGTTGGGCATGGGGATTTCGCGGCGGCGGCTTCCAGCGGTTCGGGAATGTTAGGAAACGCGCTGCGACTTCGCAAGGTAATTCCGCATGGTGATCCTCGATCCCGGTTCTGGCAGACCCACGCATCTCGCCGGGGAAATGCTCAACTTCGTAAAAATGACGCGTCTGCCCGCAATCGACAGGCATAGCGGTTCGCGCCAAGCATCAAGTCTGATATAGTCAAATGGGGCAGGGTGGTGCAGGATGCCCGCGCGGCAGTGGTGATGGTGCGCCAAACCCGGGAGATGTGCAGCAAATGGGAAAGATGATCGATTACAGAAACGCCCCCCTCAAGCAGATTGCGGCGGGCGCCCGCAGCGCGGAGATCACCGGCGCTGACGGTCAGCACATGAGCGCTGAATACATCAAGCTCGACGCAGCTGGAAAATTCGAATCCACCGTGCCCGGCGGCTCCGATCAGTACTTTTTCATGTTGTCGGGTGAAGCCGAGATCGCGTTGCGGGGGAAGCCGGGGCACGCCATGAAGCCTGGATCGTTCGGTATCGTCCAGGAAAACCTGGCTTACACGGTCTCGGCCAGGGGCGGGGCGTGCGAAGTATTGAGCGTTGTGGCGCCTCCGCCGGGCCGGAACGGCAAGCTCCCGGGTTTTCAGGGAGGTCTAAAAGTTCTATCCATGCATACTGAACCGGTGGATCACTTTCGGGACGCGAAGAAACAACGCATCTACCTCGTAACCAAGGAGGCAGCCGGCTCGGAACGCGCCCATGGCATGATCGTGAAGTATGTGCCGGAAACAGAAACGACGATGCACATGCATCCCGATTGTGAAAGCCTCTTCGTGTTCCTGGATGGCACGACCCGGCTCACAGTTAATGGCAGGACCGATACCGGCACGTTCGGCAAGGCCGCATTCTTCAATTGTGGCGACAGGCACGATCTGCATGGGACGCCGGGCGGCTCGTACTTTCTTGAGTTCCACATTCCCTACCGCTACACCACGGTCCGCTGACCCGCGCGGCACGTTGCGCGCCTGCCGGCAGTGGGTGCTGATCTGCCTGATCGGCCTGTGCGCTGTCCCGAGCTGGGGGCAGAGCTATCCGGTGAAGGTCGTGCGCTAGGAGTTTGTCGGACTTGGCCCCGAC
>JACQGN010000209.1 GCA_016199545.1 Betaproteobacteria bacterium
GCGCGACGTCGATACCATCATCCGCGACCTCGCGGAGTCCGCAGTCAAGGACATGCGCGAACAGGAGACGCGCCGCGTGCGCCACCAGGCGGCGGACCTCGCGGAGGAGCGCATCCTCGACGTGCTGCTGCCGCAGGCGCGCGACGGATTTTCCGAAGGCTCGCCCGAGCGCGACGGCGCGACACGGCAGAAATTCCGCAAGAAACTGCGCGAAGGCGAACTTGACGACAGAGAAATCGAGATCGAAGTCGCGGCGATGCAGGCGCAGATGGAGATCCTGGCGCCGCCCGGGATGGAGGAGCTGACCACACAGATCCAGGGCATGTTCCAGAATCTGGGAAGCGGGCGCAAGCGGGTGCGCAAGCTTCGGATCAGGGAGGCGATGAAAGTGATCACCGAAGAGGAGGCCGCCAAGCTCATCAACGACGACGAGCTCAAGATGCGGGCCCTGACGAGCGTGGAGCAGAACGGCATCGTGTTTCTCGACGAGATCGACAAGATTGCGAGCCGTTCCGAGATGGCGGGCGCGGACGTCTCGCGCCAGGGGGTGCAGCGCGATCTGTTGCCGTTGGTCGAGGGCACCACGGTGAGCACCAAGTACGGCATGATCAATACCGACCACATTCTTTTCATCGGCAGCGGCGCGTTTCACTTCGCGAAACCTTCGGACCTCATACCCGAACTGCAGGGGCGCTTTCCGATACGCGTCGAATTGGCGAGCCTTTCGGTGGCCGATTTCGAGCAGATACTCACCAATACGGATGCCTGTCTCACGCGGCAGTATCAGGCGTTGCTTGCGACCGAGCAGGTGCGCCTGGAGTTTCGCCCGGATGGGATCGCGCGGCTGGCCGAGATTGCGTGGCAGGTCAACGAGAAAACCGAGAACATCGGTGCCCGCCGTCTGTATACCGTGATGGAGAAGCTGCTGGAAGAGATCTCCTTTGGCGCCGGCCGGCTTTCCAGCGAGACGGTGGTGATCGACGCGGCGTACGTCGATGCGCGGCTCAGGGACCTCGCGCAGAGCGAGGACCTGGCTCGGTATGTGCTCTAGAAAACTCATACACGAGATTCGCCGCTCCGCCGCGGGCCGAAGTCCGGAGAACTGTCACGCCCGATCCCGACGACTTCCCGATATCGACCCGCGGTCCTTATGCCGCGGTCAGCCCGTAATTGCCCGGGGATTCCTCGATTCGGTAGCCGTTACGGCCGCGTGCCTTAGCCTCGTACATCGCGCGGTCCGCGCGCTCCAACAGCCTGGCCGCATCGTAACCGTCCCGCGGGTAGAAGCTCGCGCCTACGCTCAGCGTAACCCGGCACTCGTGGCCGCGCACCACGCAAGGCTCGCCGCACGCAGCAAGCAGCGTGGATGCGACGCGTGCGGCTGACTGCTGGTCCGTGACGCCGTCGAGTATGACAACGAATTCATCGCCGCCCCAGCGCGCCACGGTATCGCTTGCCCGCAGCGACTGCGTGAGACGCGCGGCGACTTCGCACAACAGATCGTCGCCGGTCTCGTGCCCGAAGGTGTCGTTGACGTGCTTGAAGTAGTCAATGTCGATGTAAAGCAACGCAAAAGAGGAGCGGTTGCGGGTTCCGACCGCCAACGCACGAGCCAGCCGGTCGTTGAACAGATTGCGGTTCGGTAGCCCGGTAAGGGCATCGTAAAATGCTAGTCTGGAAAGTTTCTCCAGCCGCTGTTCGTCGCCGGAGTGTTGCAGGAGGTGAGCGTGATGGGTGACGACGCCGGCGTCGTCGCATAGCGGATAGACTGCGTGCAGGACGTCGAGCATTTTTCCGTTGCTGGTGTGAACGCGCAAATCGCGGCGCCCGGTGCTATCGACGCCCCGCTGCCGGGACTCGTCCTGACCGTCCGGTCGCGCCGGAGCCTCCAAAAAGCTGAAGGACGGATCGAACTGTTCGCCGCCGCGGACTCCCAGCATCTCGCGTAGATACGCGTTGGCATGTTCGAGCGTGCCGTCCAGACGCACGATCGCGATTCCCATCGCGATGCGGTCGAGGTTTGTAAGAAGGTCTTGCTTGTACCAGGCCATATCGGCGGATCGCGGCGCCAGAGCCCCCAACACCGGGCGCGCAGCGATCCGGTCCATCCATATGATACTATCGGTTACTATATTTCGCAATCGATAGTAACCTAACGCCGTCATGCTTGGTGGTAGTGTTTTCAAGCATGACCCTCGCTGATGAGAAACAAGGCTTCAGCAAGCGACTCAAGGAAGCGATACGCAGGGCGCGTATCGACATGAGCAGCCCGACGCTTGTCGCCCGCGAATTCAACCTGCGGTATCACGGCAACCCGGTTTCCACCCAGGCGGTACGAAAATGGCTTTCGGGAAAGGCACTGCCTTCACAGGATAAAATCCGTGCTTTGGGATTGTGGCTGGATGTCTCGGCGCCCTGGCTGCGCTTCGGCGAGGTCGAGCGGAAGGAAGAACGCCAGCCGTCGATGGTGCGGCAGGATACCGGCTCCTACCGGCTTGACCACGGCTGGCCGTCAAAGAAGTTCGATCTCCTGAACGATACCCATAGACGCATGGTGGTGGAGATAATTCACGCGCTGCTGCGGCTCGAGGGCAAGCAGTAGCGCGAAACCGGGGTGATCGACGCCGCGTACATGGATGCCCGGCTCAAGGACTTCGCACAGAGCGAGGACCTTGCGCGCTGCGTCCTTTGAAGGAGGTGATCCGTGACTCGTGATCCGTGAGCCGAGAAAAGCGTCGACCGGTATTCTTCACCCGTCACGCTTCACCAGTCACGGGTCTCCAGTCACCGCGTCAGCACGACCGGCCTGATGCCGAGCGTCTCGCTCACGCGCTCGGCGATGCGCCGCGCTTCAATCGAGCTCGCGTAGGGTCCTGCCCGAACGCGATGCAGCCCGTCGCGCGACAACACGTCCAGCCGGTCGGCGAGCCAGTCCACCTGGAGCTTGAGGCGCGTGAGGAAGTTCTCAGCGTTGTCCTTTGATCCGAACGCCCCGAGCTGCAGGTAGACTCCGCTCGCACCGCTCAGTATCGGGACTTCCGGCGCCGGCGGCGTGGAGGCTGCCGCGGGTTCCATCACAGACGCCGGCACGACCGCGACTGCCGGCACTCGCGCGGGCTCCTGGCGTAGCGGCGCCAGCGTTTCGGCGAGCACCGGCGGGGCCATCCCGGGGACGATGCTCTCGACCTCGACCATTGCGCTGCCTGACGCCAGCACGCCCAACCGGTGCGCGGCAGCGTAGGAGAGATCGATCAAACGGTCGCCCACGAACGGGCCGCGATCGTTGATCCGCACCACCACTGCCTTGCCGCTCGCGAGATGGGTCACTCGGGCATAACTCGGGATCGGCAGCGTGGTGTGAGCCGCCGTCATTGCGTACATGTCGTAGGGTTCGCCGATGGAAGTGGTCTTGCCGTGGTAGCGCCGTCCATACCAGGTCGCGACGCCGCGCGCACGGTACGGGCCAAGCGTTGTCATGGGCGTGTAGTCGCGCCCCATCACCGAATACGGGCGACTCGCGCCTCGGTGCAGAGGCTCGCGCCGCGGCACGGCATCCGCGAGGCTGTCAAGATCGGCCGGCGGATTGGCTCCCGGGCCATCGTCGAGATAGTAGCCGCCGCCGCGCGCGGGCGGTGCCTTCGACACATCGCGTTTGCCTACGGTGCCGCAGCCGGCGAGCGCTAGGGCCACGATGCCCGCGAAAGCGCAGTGAAACGTGAAACGTGAAACGTGAAACGGTCTCGCGCGCACGCGGTGGGCGCCTGGAAACGTTTCACTTTTCACTTTTCACCTTTCACGCATTAGGTCTGTACGAGCTTCCTGTGCGTCTGTATGCTCATCAGGATCCCAAAACCGAGACAGATCGTCACGAGCGAAGTTCCGCCGTAACTGATGAGCGGCAGCGGCACGCCCACCACCGGCAGGATGCCGCTCACCATGCCCATGTTGACGAACGCGTAGGTGA
>JACQGN010000219.1 GCA_016199545.1 Betaproteobacteria bacterium
CACCTTCCCCCTTGACGGGGGAAGGTTGGGATGGGGGTGGGGTTAGGGTTGGCGCACAGCGGGCATAGGATAAATAATTCCTATCTAAACCATAATGACAATCCATTGGATGAATTGAATGCCCGCCCCTATCATGCGTTCCGTGCGTGGCTGACACGCAATGTTCAACCGACAGGAGAAACGCATGAAACCGGAATCCGTAACCGTCAAGAACATCGAAGCCGCCTGTGCCGGCGAGTCGATGGCCCACATCAAGTACCTGTACTTCGCGAAGATCGCCCGCGCCGCGGGCGACGTGGAGACCGCGAAGGTCTTCGAGGAAACCGCCGCGCAGGAAGTTCAGCACGCGTTCGGCCACCTCGATCTCCTCTACCCGCCGCGCGAGATGACGCCGGCGCGGGCGCTGGAGATGGCGATCGCGGGCGAAACCTACGAGTACACCGAGATGTACCCGAACTTCCGCCGCCTCGCCGAGCAGGAAGGAAACCATGCCGCAGTGGCCGAGATGGACGAGCAGATCGCGGAATCCAAGGAGCACGCCGCGCGCTTCCAGGAAACCCTCAGGAAGGCGGCCAAGCGCTTCGCCGCGCTCGCCAAGGTGGAAGAGCGCCACGCCAACCAGTACCGGGCGCAGCTCGCCAAGACGGCGACGGCGTGAGGCTTGAACGCAAATTGAGAAAGGAGATGGAAATGAAGACGTGGCAATGTATCGTGTGTGGTTACGTGTACGACGAGGCCGCCGGTGATCCCGAGCACGGCATAGCGCCCGGAACCCGCTGGGAAGACGTACCCGAAAGGTGGAGCTGTCCCGATTGCGGCATTGCCAAGGCCGATTTCGAAATGGTCCTGCTCGCCGCCTAGCAGTCCTGTGTCACAAGATGCGAGAGGAACTCCTTCCGCCTTGAGGGGGGGTTGGGATGGGGGTGAAAAACTTTCGTGCCGGGAGAATCCGCACCCCCACCCTAGCCCGCCCCCGTCAAGGGGGAGGGAATCGATTTTTCTGACACAGTAGAACTAGGCGCGCCCAGGCGCTGCACTCGCGTAGAATGGCGCCCGCCGCAATAATGCGGCGGGCTTTTTTCCCGGACCGGATCCATGGACCCCATCGTCATCATCGGCAGCGGCCTCGCCGGCTATAACGTCGCGAGAGAGTTGCGCAAGCTCGACAAGGAGACGCCGCTCACGATCGTGACCGCCGACGGCGGCGAGTTCTATTCCAAGCCCATGCTGTCGAACGCGCTCGCGAAACGACAGGCCCCGGCGGCGATTCCGCTCAACTCCGCCGAGCAGATGGCGCACCAGTTGGCCGCGACCGTGCGCGTGCGCACCCGCGTCACGGCCATCGACACCGCTGCGCGCCGGGTAAGCATCGGTGAGGAAACCCTCGCCTACTCGAAGCTCGTGCTTGCGTTTGGCGCCGCACAGATCCGTGTCCCGATCGGCGGGGATGGGGCCGGCGCCGTGATGACGGTCAACAGCCTCGACGACTATGCGCGCTTTCGCAGTGCCATCGACGGCAAGCAGCGGGTTGCCGTGATCGGGGCTGGATTGATCGGCTGCGAATTCGCCAACGACCTGGCAGCGAGCGGTTATGAAGCCGAGGTGGTGGACATCGCCGGGCAACCGCTGCCGCGCCTGCTGCCGCCGGCCGGCGGCGCGCTGCTCCAGGAGAAACTCGCTGCGCTGGGCGTCGTCTGGCACTTCGGCACCGGCGTCAGAACCGTGGATCGCGACTCCGGCGCGTATCGCGTAGCGCTCGGTGACGGCGGCATCATCCACGCCGACATCGTGCTCTCGGCAATTGGCCTCAAGCCGGAACTGGAGTTGGCGCGTGCCGCCGGGCTTGCGACGGCACGCGGCATCATGGTGAACCGCCACCTGCAAACGAGCGCCCCCGATGTGTATGCGCTGGGCGACTGTGCGGAAATCGAGGGCCTGGTGCTGCCTTTCGTCATGCCCATCATGCATGCGGCGCGCGCGCTGGGGGCAACGCTCGCCGGAAACCGTACCGCGGTTTCCTACCCCGCCATGCCAGTCCTCGTGAAAACGCCAGCGTGCCCGACGATCGTATCCCCACCGGCGCCCGCGGCTGTCGGTGAGTGGCGCGTCGAAACCGCTGCCGAGAGTGTCAAGTCTCTGTTCGTGGACGCCGCAGGGAAGCTCCTGGGCTTCGCGCTGAACGGCGCCGCCACGAGCGAGCGCGCGAAGCTGATGAAAGAGCTGCCGCCGGTTCTCGCCTGAGCGGCGGTCGCGCCCCGCTGGTATGCTTGCAGGGTCGCGCATTGCGGCCACCGACATCATGTTCCCGAACCTTCCGCCCATCACCCGCGCCCTTCTTGTCACCAACGTCGGCGTTTTCCTGCTGCAGTTGGCCACGGATACAGCGCTGGTACGCTGGTTCGGGCTATGGCCCTTCGGCGGGGGCACATTCGACAGCCAGACAGGATTCCTCCCGTGGCAGGTCGTGACCTACAGTTTCCTGCACGGAAGCCTGTTTCACATCTTCTTCAACATGCTGGCGCTCTACATGTTCGGCTCGGAAATCGAGCGTGTTTTCGGGGGACGACGCTACCTCCTGTATTACTTCGTGTGTGTCCTGGTCGCGGCGGGCGCGCAGCTGACGGTGTCGGCCCTCGGCAGCGGGCCGGCCTATCCCACGGTGGGCGCATCCGGCGGAGTGTTCGGCCTGCTGCTCGCTTATGGAATGTACTTCCCGAGGCGCACCGTGATGCTGATCTTTCCGCCGATCCCGATGCCGGCGTGGTTGTTCGTGATCGTCTACGGCCTGATCGAGCTCTACTTCGGTGTCACCGGCACGCAGGCAGGTGTCGCGCACTTCGCGCATCTCGGCGGCATGCTCGGCGGCTGGCTGATGATCCAGTACTGGCGCGGGCGGCTGCCCTTTCACCGGCGATGGTAGCCGCCTGCCCGACCGTTGCGGCTTTTATGCAATTCGATTATTCTGACTGACTCGCCGTAGAGGAGAAATGACCGTGAGAATCGTTGCCTCGAGACTTGCCATCGCCTGTGCTGCCACAATCTGTGCCGGAACCGCCCTCGCTCAGGCGCCCGCAGCATCGTTCCCCAGCAAACCGCTGCGCATCATCGTTCCGTACCCGCCCGGGGGCACCTCGGATATCCTCTCGCGCATGATCGGGGTCAAGATCACCGAAAACTGGGGCCAGTCGGTCATCGTCGAGAACCGCTCGGGCGCGAACGGAAACATCGGCGCGGAATTCGTCGCGCGCGCTCCGGCGGATGGCTATACCTATCTGCTCACGGACATCGGCAATCTGTCGATCGCCCCGAACGTCTACAAGCTCCCGTTCGACATCCTGCGCGACTTCACGCCGGTCACCACGGTGTCGTACTCGCCGCACCTGCTCACTACGCACCCGAGCGTGCCGGTGAAGACCACGCGCGAACTGGTCGCTCTCGCGAAAGCCAATCCCGGCAAGCTCAATTTCCCGAGCGGGCTCGGTGGCGCGCCTCACTTCGCGGGCTTGCTGTTCGCGCAACGCACCGGCATCAACTGGACGTATATCGGCACGCGCGGGGGCGCGGACTCTTCCCGAATGGTCATGACGGGCGAGGGCGATGTCTTCTTCCTCGGCATGCTGCAGACGATCCCGCATGTAAAGAACAAGCGGCTGAAGCTGATCGCCGTCTCGAGCGAAAAACGCATACCCTCGCTGCCCGACACCCCGACCGTGGGGGAAGGTCCAGGCTTGGCGGGATTCGTTACGGGGTCGTGGCAGGGCGTGGTCGCACCCGCGCGCGTGGCGCCCGAGATCGTGGCGAAGGTCAATGGCGAGTTCGTCCGTGTTCTCGCGCTTCCGGACATCATGGAAAAGCTCGGCTCCCAAGGCACCGTACCGATCGCCAACAGTCCGGCGGACACTCGTAAATGGATGACTGCCGAGACCGGCCGCTACGCCAAGCTCGTCAAGGAAACGAATTTCAAACTGGATTAGGGCCGCGGCAGGCAACGCGAGCTCGGCCCGCCGCGAGATCGCCGCGTCGGCAAGCCTCCTCGCGATGACGCGCTCGTTCGGTGGCTCGCGCGTCACTTGACCGGCTCCAGCCGCGCGAGCACGCCGTTCCTGTCGTCGGTGAGAAGATAGACGTAGCCATCCGGGCCGACGCGCACGTCGCGGATGCGGCCGATGGCGTCCCGGATCAGCCGTTCTTCCTTCGTGACCTTCTCGCCATCCAATTCGAGGCGCACCAGCATTTCGTCGCGCAGCGCGCCGACCAGGAGATTGCCGCGCCAGTTCGGAAACCTGTCCCCGTCGTAGAAAGCCATGCCCGAGGGCGCGATCGACGGTACCCACTTGTGGAGCGGCTGCTCCATGCCCGCCTTGTGCGTGCCTTCGCCGATGCGGGTGCCGATGCCGTAGTTGACGCCGTAGGTGATGACCGGCCAGCCGTAGTTGCGGCCGGAGCGGATGACGTTGATCTCATCCCCGCCCTGCGGCCCGTGCTCGTGGGTCCAGAGCTCACCGGTCTTCGGATTGAGCGCCGCGCCCTGCATGTTGCGGTTGCCCAGCGTGAATTTCTCGGACTTGGCGCCGGGTTTTTTCACGAACGGATTGTCCGCCGGCACGCGTCCATCGTCGTGCAGGCGTATGACGGAGCCGGCGTGATCGTCCAGCCGTTGCGCGCGGTCGCGGTCGCCGCGGTCGCCCAGCGTCAGAAAAACATGCCCTGCCCGGTCGAAGACGATGCGCCCGCCGAAGTGCTGTCCGCCCGATGATTTCGGTTCCATGCGAAACAACACCTGCGGCTGCGTCAGGCGCTGCCCGTCGAGTTTCGCGCGCGCGAGTTCCGTGCCATGGCCTCCGTCACCGCGCCCGTTGTACGCAAGGTAGATCCAGCCGTTCTCCGCATACTTCGGGTGCAGAACTACGTCGAACATGCCGCCCTGGCCAGTGGCCACCACCTGCGGCACGCCCTCGACCGGCCGTGGATCGAGCTTGAAGTCTTTCGATACCACGCGCAGGCGCCCCGGCCGCTCGGTCACCAGCATGCGTCCGTCGGGCAGAAAGGCGAGCGACCACGGATACGCGAGGCCCTCGACCAGCGTGACCATGCGAAACGCATGCCGTTCCGACTGGAACGTCTTTGTTTCCGCGCCCGCCGCCTGCGCAACGGAACCGCTCAGCACGGCAGCGAGCATTATCGCCGACACGATTCTCATTGATTGCTGCATCCAATGGCACTATTTTAAGCGGTGAACTTTACATGCTCCCTCCCTTGCGCGCAGCGCGGGGGAGGGATGGGGAGGGGGCAGAACCGATCCAGCCCCCATCCTAACCTTAAGATAGTGCCATTGATTGCTGCATCCGTATGAGGCGGATGCCCCATGCTTTGAAGAGCTTGGATCGAGAAGGTTCCGCGCAGTATAGAACCTATCTCAATAATGGACGCGTGATGCCCATTATTGAGATGGGTTCTAGCACCGGCGGGGGCGAATGACGTGCGGCAAGCCGATTCCGGCCGATCGGGTAATCTATGCAACGTGAACATTCGAGTCTTCGCCGGCATTTTCGCCGCGGTTGCGGCAGTCACGGTGGCTGCCGCCATGCTGGCACACGGCCAGGAAAAACGCGCGCAAGCGCCTGCCTCGCAAGCATGCGTCGCCGCGCCCGGCTGGTACACGCTCGATGCCCGCTCTCCACGCGCAGCACCCGGCGCGGACGTGCTCGCCCAAATGGCCGGGCGCGACATCGTGCTGCTCGGCGAGCAGCACGAAGATGTGTCGCACCATCAATGGCAGCTACAGACGCTGGCGGCGCTATTCCAGTTGCGCCCGCGCATGATCATCGGCTTCGAATCGTTTCCGCGGCGCGCCCAGCCGGTGCTCGATCGATGGGTAGCAGGTGAACTCACCGTGCAGCAGTTTCTCGAGCAAAGTGAATGGGCCAAGGTCTGGCGATTCCCGGCCGAGCTTTACCTGCCGCTCTTTCACTTCGCGCGCCTGAACCGGATTCCGATGGTGGCGCTGAACGTCGAACGCAGCCTGACCGAGGCGATCACACGCAGCGGCTGGGACGCCGTCGCCGACTCGCAAAGAGAAGGCGTATCCCGGCCGGCGCGGCCCGCGGCCGCCTACGTGGAGTACCTCTTCGAAATTTTCAGGCATCACGACCGCGTCGCGGGCAAGCCGACTGCGGAGCTTGGCAAGGATTCCGCTGAATTCCGGTTCTTCACCGAAGCCCAGACGGCGTGGGACCGCGCCATGGCTGAAGCCCTCGCACGCCAACTTGGCAGTAGCCAGGCCGGCGAGCGCCCGTTGGTGGTGGGCATCATCGGCGGCGGCCACGTGCGCGACGGATTCGGCGTCCCGCATCAGTTGCGCGACCTCGGCGCAAGTAACGTCGGCGCGTTGCTGCCGGTGGATCCGCGGCACGATTGCGCTTCGCTCAAGCCGGGCCTCGCCGACGCCGTATTCGCGATTCCGCCGGTGCCGCTCGGCAGACCTCCACCCCCGCGGCTCGGCGTGCGGCTCGAGGAGGTCGAGGGCGGCGTGCGGTTAGCAGAGGTGACCGCCGCGAGTCTCGCGGAGAGCAGCGGCCTGCGGCGCGGCGACCGCATCGTCTCTCTTGCAGGCGCGCCGGTGACGCGCGCAGGCAACGTGGTTGCGGCAGTGCGGCTGCAACCCGCCGGCACGTGGCTGCCGCTGCAGGTCCGGCGGGGAGAGGAGACGCTCGATCTGGTGATCAAATTCCCGCCGCGGCAATGAACGCACTGCGGCGGTTATGCGCGCTTTGCGCCGGCGCGCTTTTCTCCGTGTCCTGCCTTGCCGCGCCACCGCGCGCAGCTCATCTCGACCTTGACGTGACCCTCGACCCGGAGTCGCGCGCGTTCCGCGCGACCGCGGAATGGGTGGCGGCATCTGAATCCCGTTTCCTCCTTCACCACGCCCTTTCCATCGGCTCGGCATCAGCGGACGGCGTGGCGACGCCCGCTGCGCCGGCGCGGCGCGCGGGCGCCATGCAGGCATGGCGCATCGACGCAAGGCCGGGCGCCGTGCTGCGCGTTGAATATAGCGGCACTCTGCCGCACCTTGACCGCACTCTCGATCATCGGCAGGTGCTCAGCGCGATGCCGCCGATGGCTGCGCGCGAGGGCAGCTTTCTCCCTGCGGGCGCCGGCTGGTATCCGCGCCCGGCCAACTTGTTCAGCTACCGGGTGAGGCTATCGCTCCCCAGCGATCAGCGCGGCCTCGTCCCCGGGCGCCTGCTCGCCGAGGCGGTACCGCGCGAGATCGGGGAGCGTTACCTCGCGACGTTCAGTTTCGAGCAACCGGCAGACGGCATCGATCTCATGGCGGGCCCCTATGCGGTACGCGAACGGATCGTGAAGCGTCGCGATGCGGAGCCGCTGCGGCTGCGCACTTACTTCGAGCGCGATCTCGACGCGCTGGCCGATGCCTACCTCGATGACAGCCGTCGCTACCTCGAACTTTATTCGGACTTGATCGGCGCCTATCCATTCACGGAGTTCTCGGTGGTGGCGAGTCCCCTGCCCACCGGCTTCGGCATGCCGACTCTGACCTATATCGGCTCGCGGGTGCTGAAGCTCCCGTTCATCCGCGCCACCTCGCTCGGCCACGAAGTGCTGCACAACTGGTGGGGCAACGGTGTTTACCCCGATTACGCCAGGGGAAACTGGAGCGAAGGGCTCACCACCTTCATGGCCGATTATTTCTATCGCGCGCGGGAGTCGGAAGCGGCGGCGCGTGAAATGCGCCTCGCCTGGCTGCGGGACTTCGCCGCGGTGCCCAGCGAAGCCGACCGGCCGCTTGCGACATTCCGTTCGCGCACACACGGCGCCGACGCAGCCATCGGATATGGGAAGTCCGCGATGCTGTTTGTCATGCTGCGTGATCTGATCGGCGCTGAGGCTTTCGAGCGCGGTATCCGTGCGTTCTGGAACCGGCATCGATTTCGCGTAGCGGCGTGGGACGACCTGCGGCGCGCGTTCGAGGAGTCCTCAGGCCGTCCGTTGCGGAGTTTTTTCACGCAATGGCTTGATCGTCCCGGCGCACCCCGTCTCGCCGTCGTTACCGCGCGCGCGAACGCCCAGGGCGGCGCCACGCGCCTCGTGCTGGAGTTCAGCCAGGGCGAGCCCGCCTACGCTCTGCGAGTGCCCGTGGAACTCGTGACCGGGAATCGTTCCGAGTTGCGCTGGCTGGACATATCGCACGCGCGCGAGACCGTTGCACTCGCGGTCGATGCCGTTCCTGACGCCGTACGCCTCGATCCCGAGCTGCGCCTGTGGCGCACGCTCGAGCGTGAACAACTGCCCCCGATCCTGCGCCAGTGGATCGTCGCACGCACGCCGAGCCTGGCGGTGGTGTCGTCAGACGCGGATGTGCGGCTTGCGGCACAAGAGCTCGCTCGACATTTCTTCGAAAGGCCGGCGAAACAGGTCGACCATATCGAAGCCGTGCGCGGTCCCGATCCATTACTCATCATCGGACGGCACCGGGAGGTCGATGCCGTACTGTCAATGCTGAAACTTCCGGGCCGCCCCGCAAACCTTGCCGGCGTTGGTTCAGCTCAGGTGTGGACTATCCGCGGCGAGAACGGCGGCGCGCTCATCGGCGTGCCAATCGCCGTAATTTCCGCGCGCGATGCGGCATCGCTCACCGCCTTGCTGCGGCCGCTGCCGCACTATGGCGCACAAAGCTACCTGGCGTTTGACGGCAGCCGCGCCGTTGAGCGCGGCGTGTGGGCGGCGCCAGGGCGACTGGTTTCAGTGACTCGATCCCCTCGTTGATGATTCAGACATCAGGGCCAGCAGACGAGGGGGCGTAGCAGGGAGATGATGGATTCGCGTTCCCGTGGCGTCGGCGATGGCGTTGACGATGGCGGGGGCGACAGCCACCGTCGCACACTCCGCCACGCCCTTGGCGCCGAGGCTTGCCGAGGGGTCCACCATCTCCACCATCAGCGGGACGATTTCAGGGGTTTCCCGCGTGGTGGGGATGCGGTACTGCTTGAAGCCCATCGTCTCGCCGGGATGGAATTCCTCCTTGAGGGCGAACCCCATCCCCATGGACACGGCGCCCTCTATCTGTCCTTTCAGCCCCTGAGCATAGATAACGCGTCCGACATCGTGGGCAGCCACTACCCGAAGCACCCGCACCGCTCCCTGTTCCATGTCGACCTCCACCTCCGCCATGTGGGTGGCGGACACATGTACCAGGTAGGGGCTCGGACCCCCACTCAGTGAATCGCGTATCGGGATGGGATGGAAGGCTCCCTTGAACCGCAGGGAGACCCCGGCCGACAGCGTGGCCTCCGCTACCTCCGCCAGGGAAACTGTCGGGCCAGAGATGCCAGTCTCTTTCCGTGGGACCACCCGTCCGTCCCTCAATTCGAGTTTCTCGTAGGATATTTCCAACAGCCCGGACGCCGTGGAGAGGATGGCCTCCCTGAGCCGCACGGCCGCCTCCTTCACCGCGTTGCCATCGGTATAGATCACCCTGCTGCCCGAGGAGGCGCCGGTATCGGGCGTGACAGCGGTGTCACCGCTCACCACCGCCACCGATTCCAGCGGCAACGCGAGCTCTCCAGCGGCGATAAGTCCCAACGCGGTGTCGGTGCCCTGGCCCATGTCCATGGCCCCGGTGAAAAGCCAGACACGGCCATCGCTCTCAAGCTCCAGGGTCGCCTCTGGCGATATCCTGTTGGCGTACCCGATGCCATATCGCATGGAGGCGATTCCCACCCCGCGACGCCACCGGCCATCGCTCGGAGCGCTGGCCCGCCGTGTCCGCAACGCCTCCTCATAATAGGGACGGACAACCTCAACGGTTTCCCGGTAGGCCGCCTCCTGCTCCACGTCCTGAGGCGTTGCCTCGGCAGCACTCGAGCTGCGGCGATTCATCAAGCGGAACTCCAGGGGGCCGATGCCGAGCTTGGCGGCCATGATGTCCATCTGAGACTCGATGGCGAAAGCCGCTTGGGTGGCGCCGTAGCCGCGCATGGCACCGGCCAGGGTGTTGTTGGTGTACACCGCTCGCCCATGGATCGAGACATTGGGAAACTGATAGGGGCCCACGAGCGACACAAAGGCACGCACCATGATTCCGGGACCCGCCGACGCGTAAGCCCCCGTATCAGCCAGTAGATCCGCGGCGAGCGCGGTGAGTCGACCGTCGCGGGTCACGCCCGTCCGGCAGCGCATGCGAAAAGGGTGCCTCTTGGTGGTGGAGGCGAACGACTCGGCGCGGCTGTAGACGATCTTGACCGGCTGGCCCGTCTTCAAGGCGAGAAGCGCCACAACACACTCGCAGGAGACATCGGTCTTTGCACCGAAGGCGCCGCCCACCACGGTGGGCAAAATGCGCACCCGCTCCAAGGGCAGGCCCATGGTCTCGGCCACTGCCCTGCGGTGCAAGTGAGAATGCTGGGTGGCCGATCGCACCACCACCCGCCCTTCGTCGTCGCAGTACGCCAGGGCCGACTCCGGCTCCAGGTAGGCGTGCTCGCAAAAGGGCGTGGTGTACGTCTCATCCACCACCAGGTCTGCCTGGGCCAGAGCTGCTTCCACATCGCCCCAGTCGACCTCTTTTTCGTCCAGCAGGTTGCCACTGTCGTGGATAAGAGGAGCACCCTCCTTCAGAGCCTCGGCGGGATCCAGGATTGCCGGAAGAGGCCGATAGCTCACGCGAATCAGCGAGAGCGCCAGGGCCGCTGTCTCAGGCGATGTCGCGGCAACGGCAGCCACCGCATCCCCGATCTGGCGCACCCGACCGTCAGCCAGCACGCGCTGATCCTTGATGGCACGCCCGAAGCGATTGAGTCCGGGCACGTCCCGGGCCGTTACTACGGCCGCCACACCGGGCAGAGCCCGAGCCTCGCTATCATCGACGTGGAGGATTTCGGCGTGCGGGTGAGGGCTCCGGAGCACCGCTCCATGGAGCATGCCGGGCATCGTGAGATCGGCTGCGTAGAGCGCAGTTCCCAACACCTTGTCTCGCGCATCGGCCGGCTCGAGCCGTTCTGCCTCTTCCCGCACTTGCGGCTCCGAGGTCCGGACGCCACGGCCAAGCTCCGCTACGCGGGCGACCGCTTCCAGAATGCTCACGTAGCCGGTGCAGCGGCACAGATTGCTCCCGAGGGCCTTGACGATCTGCGCCCGGGTGGGGGCCGGATTGCGGTCCAACAGGGCCTTGGCCGCCATGATCGCTCCCGGCGTGCAGAAACCGCACTGGACGGCACCGGCCTTGATGAAGGCATCCTGCAAGGGGTGAAGTCGCTCGGGAGTCCCCAGCCCCTCGATGGTCAGAACATGCTTGCCTTGCACACGATCGATGGGCACACGGCAGGCCCGAGCCATGGCGCCGTTCACGGTGACCACGCAGGTGCCGCAGGTACCGTCATCGCAACCCTGCTTGGTGCCGGTGAGGCCAAGATCGTCGCGCAACACCCCCATGAGGGTCTGCTGAGGCCGCACCAAAAGCTGGTGCGCCTCGCCGTTGACCTTCAGGGTCAAGGGAATCCTGGCTATTCTTTTCTGCACGGTATCAGCTTCCTGACCTCGAATCAGTCAGCTCGAACGGGCGAGTGACACCCTACCGTCTAACGCAGCAAGCCAGTTTGTTCTACGTCAAGGAGCCTCCGGTTCATGCAAGCGATATCACCAAAAACGAGCTCTTTCAGACTTCGCCGATTTTCTCCAGTTCGGCGTGCACTTCGAGCCAGCGGTGCTCGGCCTCATCGATCAGCCGCGTCACCTCCTGCTGGCGCAACGTTACGGCCTTGAGCTGGTCGACGCCAAGGCTCGCATAGAACATCGGGTCTGCAAGCTGCCCGTCGAGTTTGCGCTTTTCCTCCTGCCATCCGGCAAGCTGGGCCTCCAACCGCTCCGCTTCCCTGAGCAGGGGGCGGCGACGCGAGAGCTTGGCATGGCGTTCCTGCGCCGCGGCCGCCCGCGCATCCTTGCGCGCTGCCTTGTCCGCACTGCCGGCGGCCTGACCTTCATTTGTTACCACCGACTCACGCCGCGCCGCAAGCCACGCGAGGTAATCGTCGAGTTCGCCGTCGAATTCCGCGACCCGCCCGTCCGCGACAAGGATGAATACGTCGCACACCGTCCGCAGCAGCGCACGGTCGTGCGAAACCAGCACCATGCTGCCCTCGAATTCGGCCAGCGCCGCGGTGAGAGCGTGCCGCATTTCCAGGTCCAGATGGTTGGTCGGCTCGTCGAGGAGCAACAGATTCGGCCGTTGCCGCACGAGAAGCGCGAGCACGAGACGCGACTTCTCGCCTCCGGAGAACGCCCCGACCTGCGCATCGGCCATCGCACCGCGGAAATCAAACCCGCCCAGATAGTCGCGCAGGTCCTGCTCGCGGGTTGCAGGATCCAGCCGCATGAGGTGCGCAAGCGGCGATTCGTCGGCGCGCAGTTGTTCGATCTGGTGCTGTGCGAAATAGCCGATCGCGAGTCCCCTGCCCTCCACCCGGCGGCCCGCGAGCGGTTTCAACTCGCCGGCGAGAACCCGCACCAGGGTCGATTTGCCCGCGCCATTCGGCCCCAGCAAGCCGATGCGCGCGCCCGGCCGCAGCGTCAAGGCAAGACCGCGCAGCACAGGCCGCTCCCCGTAGCCGGCCGTGACCGCATCCAGCGCGAGCAGCGGATCGGGCGCGCGCGCCGGCTCGGGAAAATGGAAATCGAACGGCGCATCGACGTGGGCGGCACTGATGCGTTCCATGCGGTCGAGCGCCTTCAACCGGCTTTGCGCCTGGCGCGCCTTGGTGGCCTTGGCGCGAAAGCGCGAGATGAAACTCTCGAAGTGGGCGATGGTGCGCTGCTGCTTCTGGTACAGGGCCTGCTGCACCGCGAGCTGCGCGGCGCGGCTCTCCTCGAACACCGAGTAGTTGCCGGTGTACAGCGTCAGGCGGCGGTTGCCGATATGCGCGATGTGAGTAACGCAGCCGTCGAGGAAATCGCGGTCGTGTGACACGACGACGAGCGTGCCGCGGTAGCCGGCGAGCCATTTCTCCAGCCATACCACGGCGTCCAGATCGAGGTGGTTGGTGGGCTCATCGAGCAGCAGCAGATCGGAACGGCTCACCAGCGCCTGCGCCAGATTGAGCCGCATGCGCCAACCGCCCGAGAAATCGGCGACCGCCCGCGAGAAATCCGCGCCAGAGAAGCCCAAGCCTGCGAGCAGCGCCGCGGCGCGCGAGCGCGCACTGTAGCCGCCG
>JACQGN010000024.1 GCA_016199545.1 Betaproteobacteria bacterium
GGAGGAAGCCAGCATGAGCATAAGGCCGATCATGCGCATCCGGCGAGCACTTTCGCACTGGCTCCCGGCGCCCGGACTCAGCCCGGCGAAATCGCGGGCGGATTGATTTTCTTATCGCTTATCGCTTCATCGAGTTTGTGCGTCTTCAGCACGGAGGGGATCAATCCGAAAAGGAGTCTGTTCAGGTGCGTCTCCAGATTTTCCAGCCCCTCTGCAGTCTGGCCGGTCCGAATCTGTCTGAGGACGGACACGACGGCAGCTCCGTCGCGCGTATTGGTGTTGACCCAGTTCTGGACGATTGAGTTTTCGCCGCTCTGGAATCCGAATACGGCCCCTACGACCGCACCGGCAATGGTCCCGAAGACGAACAGCGACGCAGAAACGAGTACTTGTCGTCTATGGACCATGGGATTCTCCTTGCGGATACGGGACAAGTGAACGCGCAAGCCGGGAGCGCCGCCGGTTCCGTGCGTGACCGGCCGACCAAGGCGCCGGCGCCGAGGTATGATACATGAATCGTTCGGCCGCAGAGGAGGCCGGGAGATGAACGGCGAGCGGGCCGCGCGGTGAGGGAGGGGCACCGCATGGAGGTCGAATTCTTCAAGGACATCGAGTCCGATGCGGTCTATGCCTGCGTCGGCGCGTGGGCCTCGAACGCCCTGTTTCGCCTGAGAAAACCGCTGATAGGCCGCAGGCGCTGGGAGTTCCTGACTCCGGGCAGCCCCGAATGGGACGCGGTCCATCAAGGCATCTTTCGCAACAGTCGTGCGAGCAAGGTGAGCCTCGACGAATTCTCGTATCCCCTGCCGCCGCTGCCGGAAATTCCCCGTGGCCCGTTTCCCGAGTGGCAGGACTACTTTGCTCCGCAGAAACCGATCAGAGCCTCGAAATATCCATCCGTGACCGAATTCCTGAAGTCCCGGCAAGGCGCCCCGGTAACGGCATACATTGTTCTACATGAAGACCAATACGAGACTGCTTTCGGCGATGGCGAGTTCCACTATTTTCAGGATGTCTTTCTGAGCAGCGAAGAAGCACAGCGTTACATGGACGCGCATCGGGGCGAATGGCAGCAGTTTCATCCGAGGACGATGTCGGTACAGCTCGACCGCCGGACACTGGTCTTTCCGGACTTCGCGCCGAAACGCTACGATCACTACACGCCGGCGGAAGTGTTGACGGCGCTGGAAGCTCGTCTGCGGGGCCGGCCATAGGACAGAAGGATGCGAAGGCTATCGACGCGTCACGCTCAGCTCGGCCAAACCGGCCTGCCCGATGTTACCGGGGGCTTCCTGACGCTGGCGGTCATGGGCGTCTTCGCGCTGGCCGGGATCGTCTTCTGCGCCTTCAGCGTGTTCTACAGAAAGCCGCTGCTCTTCCTTCTTGGCCTCGTATTGGCGAGCCCCGCTTTCGCCCTGGTGGGATATCTGCTGTGGGACGAGATCCCGCGCACCCGCCTCTGGGACTTCAGCGCCGAGCGCAGCGTGGCCCAGATCGACGGCGAACCGGTCAGCGGCACGTATTACTACCAGGGAAACATTCGCTCCATCATTCGACTGCCATCGAAGCGGGAGTGGTCGGGCCGGGGCCGCCTGGTGAGCTTCGACGCGCGCTCGGGGCAGATTGATGCCATCTTCTGGACCGGGCGCACACTGAGCATCGAGCAGACTTACGCGGAAGCGAGCCGCATTTTGCAGGAACTCGCATTCGAAAATCACGGGCTCGACGCCTGGTACCGCAAAGTGCGGGGCGGAGAGCCGGAACGCTTCGATATCGCTACCCCGCGCGGTACTGACCCCGCGGTCAGGGTTTACGTGCAGCGGCGGCCCGGAAAGGAAATAAACGAAAAGATCTTATGGACCGTTAACGTCGAAGTCGTGTGGAAGGAATGGTGGAGGCACTGATTGTCACACGTCATCAGACTTCACCGATCTGCTCCAGCTCGAAGCTCCCTCAATATAGCACCAGCTGTCAGGAAAATCAGCGGCGAGTAATTCCACCAGTCGCGCGCTGAGATTTTCGTCGAGAAGCAGTTTCACCCGGCGCCCGGTGCCGCGAGTTGGCCCCGGCATGCCAACTTGCCGCTGACCAGCCGTTTCCGGGTTCATTGCACTCCGTGCCGCGCCGGTGGCGGACGCGATGGTGGCTCCCATCTTGGCCAGGTTAGCCAAGACGGTGTATTATTCACATTTGCACGCGGAGGATCGCATGGCCACCCAGGTCAACATGCTGGAAGCGAAAAATCAACTCTCGAAGCTGGTGAAAGCGGTAGTGGCTGGAGAGGACGTCGTCATTGCGAGCAATGGCGTACCCATGGTTCGTCTGGTGCCCGTGAAGGCGCGGCGCAAGCCGCGTAAGCCTGGCGCATGGTCGAAGCTGCCCGCGGCGGCTCCCGACTGGGACGCACCGCAATTCAACCAACGGATTGCAGATGAACTGGCGGGCAAGCGCGCGCGATGACTCGCTACCTGCTTGACACCCATGTGATCTATCGCTGGATGCGCGATGACCGGCGCCTCGGGCGCGAAATGCGCAAGGTCCTCGCCCAATCGGACTGCGCCGTGAGCGCAGCAAGCATATGGGAGATGGTGATCAAGAATTCCCGCGGCAAGCTTCCGCTGCCTAAAGGTTCCCTCGGCGACGCCATGGAGGCGCAAGGATTTTGGGTGCTCGCAATCACCGCGCGGCATGTCGAGGCGACACGGCGGTTCGATCAGGCGCTCGCGGACCCATTCGATCGACTTCTGGTAGCCACGGCGGCCGAAGAAGGCATGTTTCTGCTGACGCAGGATGCGGGTATTCTCGCTCTCGCCAGGCGAACCAGACTTCCGGTCGCAGATATCACGGCGTGACATTGGAGGCCGATCCCTCGGAATGCCCGAAGTGCAAGGGGCCGATGCGCGTCATCGCTTTGATCGACGATCCCGCAGTCGTCCGGCGCATCCTGGAGCACCTGGGATTGTGGGCGCCGCTGCCCACCGAGCGCAGTCCACCGGTCGATCCCGCGA
>JACQGN010000212.1 GCA_016199545.1 Betaproteobacteria bacterium
AGCGCCTTTGAGGCGCTCACCCAATAAGCCCCCGGCTTTGCCGGGGGTCATTTAACTGGGATCAAACCGCCCGTGAACGGAGTGATTAACATATTTTTGCCCGTCGTTCCTGGGGAAAAAAACCACGTATCGGCGGCGGAAAGCCTTCGTTTCGAATTGAATGGAGGAAAGAAAATGAGAAAGCATCTGCTGAAACGTTCGGTCTTCTCTGTTCTGCCCTGCATCGCCGCGGCCGTGGCCCTTTCGTCCGTGCCCGGGATCCTGCAGGCTCAGGAGATCGAAGCCCATGATGAGCTCTCAGCGGCCCAACATGTGGTTTGACCGCGGGGGCGTGTTGTACGACAGCTGGTATGGAGTCCTGGGTAAGGAAGCCCCCAAGGAAACGCACCCCGCCTACCCCAAGGCCGGCAAACAGAAGGGGGCGACGACCTGGCGCTGCAAGGAGTGTCATGGCTGGGATTACAAGGGCGCCAGCGGCGTCTACGGCAAAGGCGGCCGCTACACCGGCATAACGGGCATTCGCAACATGACCTATGCCTCGGAAAAGGCCATCGTCGCAACCCTGAAGGACAAGACTCACCGCTTGGGCGGGCTGATCCCGGATAAGGATCTGCAAGCGCTGGCTCATTTCGTCGCCCACGGGCAAATCGACGTGGATATCTACATCGACCGCCCCACCAAGAAGGTCAAGGGAGATCCGGCCAGGGGCGAGCGAATCTATCAAACGACCTGCTCCCGGTGCCACGGGAGCGACGGCAAGCAGATCAATTTCAGGACTGCCGAGAATCCCGAGTATATCGGCACGGTTGCCAACGAAAATCCCTGGGAAATGCTGCACAAGATCCGCATGGGGCAACCGGGTGTGCCGATGATTTCGATGCTTGCCTTTGACGTGCAGGATCACGTGAACATTCTCGCCTACTCTCAGAGCCTGCCGCAGAAGTAATGCAGGTCGGATCGGCGCGACCGTGTCGCGCCGCGCTGGCTGCGGGCGCGTTTGCAGCATTCTGCTGCATCGTCGACAACGCCCGCGGTGCCGGCGAGGCGCGATGGATTTGACGAGAGGAGGTTCTTATGGCTGGGACATTTTCGTCGCCCCGTCCCGGGGGGGCCCTCGCAACACTTTTCCTGCTGCCGGCTACCGCCTGGGCGTTTCAGCCGCTGGTGACCGACGATACGGGCACGCAAGGCGCGGCCGGCAATGAGATCGAGGTGGCTTACAACCGCACCAGTTCCAAGTCGCCCGGCACGAAGGACATCACGCACGAAGTGCCCCTGGAGTGGACGCGTGGCATCACCGATGCGCTTGATCTTTCTGTCGGCCTCAGTCGTCAGCGAATCGTTCCAACCGCCCCGGCGACGGCGGAGCACGGGTGGAGCAACACGTTCCTCGGCGCCAAGTGGCGTTTTTACGACGACGAGCCGAGCAAATTGAGCTTTGCCCTGAAGCCGGAAATCCAGTTTCCGGTCTCCAGGGACAAAGAGGTGCGGGGGCTCGGCACGGCACGAACCTCCTACAGCGTCGGCTTGCTGATGACGCAGGAAACCGGCCTTGGCGCCGTGCACGCCAACCTGATGGCGGCTCGGGTGAACTATGCCGACGATGTGCTTAACCTGGCTGAGCGGCGCACTTTGTACCGGCTGTCGGTGGCGCCGGTATGGGATGTGGCCGAGAACTGGAAGCTCGCGCTCGACGCCGGCCTCATGACCAACCCGGACCGGGCCGCCAAGGCGCGCATGGGTTACGTCGAGTTGGGCGTCATCTATTCGCCGAGCACGGATCTCGACTTCGCCCTCGGCATCGTGCGTGACATCAGGGACGGCAACGCCCGCACCACGCAGGTGACGCTCGGCGTCACCGGGAGGTTCCGCTAGGAGTTTGTCGGACTTTGGTCCGACAAACTCCTGATGCAAGAGCACCCACAAGAAAACGGCTTTGCATTTGGCATGCCTGTCGGAGCACCAGGTCCGACAGGCTGTTGGGCGTCCCACCGTGCGCTAGAATGATCGCGCAATGAGTCTTCATCAGTTTCTGTCGCAATGGGCCGCGGGTAATATGCCGTTGCGCGTTGCGCTTATTGGCGCCGTCAAGTTCGGCTCGATGTTTCTCGCGCAGGCGCGCCCGCTACGGGGCGAGGTCGGCGATTTTGCCGTTACTGTGGTCATTGACCGTGAGCGGCCCGCCTCGAAATAAGCGACAGCGTCATGAACCTATGTCGCCTGCTCGCTGCCTGCGTGGGGCGGTTGCAGGACCGGGCGGATACACCGCAAGTAATGATCTAGATCAATGCCACTCGGACCCCGTGCGGTAACGTGAGCAACAGCAGCGGTAATTCGTCTGCTTCGAGCTACGCGGGTGGCCGAACCACCAGGCTTCTAATAGAGGGCACTATGCAAACGAACTCGGGTCACAAACAGAACACGTGGCTTGCAGTGGCGGCAATCCTGTTTCTCGCCGTGCTCGGCGTCTCGTGGCTGTTCCACGGCACCGGCGTCATTCACAACGACGTCAAGCGCAATATCTTCATCCCGCAGGAGCTGACGATGCCGTTGCAGGTCAAGGCGGCATACAACGGTGACAAGATGTTCTTCCGCTACCGCTGGCCGGCGAAGCAGCCTTCCATCTATCACGACATGATGAAATACGGAGGCGGCCAGTGGAAGCGCTACGGCGACAGCGTCCCGGGCCCGCAGCCGGAAGGGATATACGAGGACCGCGTCACTATGCTGGTGGACGACGGCAGCGTGCCCGAATTCGAGCATTACGGCGGCTACATCACCGTCAGCGACCGGATGCGATTCTTCACGAACGAGGCCAAGGGCGATGAGGTGAAGGCGCACCCCTACCTCGGCAAGAAAAAGGGGCAGTCCGAAGTCGGCAAGCATCTGCCGGAAACGCGCTCGGATATCAACAACTGGGCCTCGGTGATCCCGGAAGAGGATCTCGCGGCACAGCGCAAGGCGGGCTATTTCCTCGATCTCTGGCACTGGCGAGCGCACCGCTCGAACCCCATTGACAAGTCCGACGATCAGGTGATCGCGGAGGCGCGCTACGGCGACAAGGGCAAGGGAGTGTTCTCCACCAATTGGGACGGTGACAAGAAGCAGCCCAAGTTCATGTTCGATCCGGCAAAAACCGGCGGCCGCGTCGCGATCAGCTGGGACGATCTGATGAAACGGAAGCTTGGCTTCGATGACCTCTACTACATGCGCGAAGACCAGACCAAGGCGTACGACCCGGCCCACCCGTGGAAGGACGGCGACGTGCTGCCCCGGCGCGTACTACAGCCAGGCGACGGATCGCATGCGGACATCTCCGTACAGGGCAGCGCGCGCTGGAAGGACGGCTATTGGGATGTGACCCTGGTCCGCGCGATGGATACCGGCAATCCGCAAGACGACAAGATCTTCCTGCACCGTAAGCTATACAACGTGGCCTTCGCAGTGCATCGCGACACGATGGGCAGCCGCTGGCACTATGTATCGCTGCCGGTGACCCTCGGGCTTTCCCGTCATGCCGACTTCCGGGCGGCGCGGTTCCAGGGCGATGTCCCGAAATGGGAGCAGGCCTGGACCGATGTCAAGCTGTTCTACCCCGGGCAGGTGAGCTGGCCGATGCTCAACAGCACGATGCACGCTGGCGCCAACAAGGTCAAGCAGGGCGTTCCGGTCAAGTTCCGCCACAGCGAAATCCAGCTCGCCCATTACGGCGTCGAGATGGAGTTCAACAATGAGATTAGGGTCCAGTGGCTCTACACGCTGGCAGCCGGGATCCTGCTGATCATTGGTTTCGGTATCGCCCTCAATGTGCTGCTTCCGAGAAAGGAAGGTTGATCATGGCCCCCTATCACGTAATGCTGGTGCATTTTCCGATCGCGCTGTGGACTACGGCGGCGCTGGTCATCGTGCTGCGCACTTTCTCCGACGGTACCCTGGCACGGGCTGCCGATCGGGTGTTGACACCGCTGCTGTTTTTCGGAGCGCTGACCGGGGCCCTGGCGTTTGCCGTGGGCCTTCTCGTGTGGCCGTTCGAAACCGCCGCGAGCTCTCCGCTTGCGCGCAACCATCTTCTGCTCGCCGGCTGGTCGCTCGCCTACTGGATCCTGCTGTGGATCGTACGCTGGCGCGGAGGTGAACAGGTATGGCAAGGCTTGTGGCGCTGGATCATGCTGGGATTGGGAGTGCTCGGCGTCGGCCTGCAAACCATTACCGGCACACTCGGGGGTTATCTTGCCGGCAATCCCTCGATGGTTTCGGAGATCGTGCGCCGTCTCGGATGGGAAGTGTTCACCACGTTCTATCTTTCGAACTGGGTTCTCGCCACGGTCGTTATTTCTGCCGTGGTGATGGCTGTGCTGGGCATGACCGGCGCCCGTGCGCGGAGTTGATCCGCATGCGAACAATTTGCACGCCACAGCTTCAAGATCATCGGCACCATCGACACGCCGGAGAAATTCGAGAAGGAGCGCAAGATGATGGCGGAGAACGTCTGGAAGGAGATGAAAGCCAGCGATTCTCACGAATGCCGCAACTGCCACAATTGACACCGAGAAAGTGCCGTTATGTTGACCCTCGCGCGCACGGACAGCCCGCTTTCCCTCATTCGCGCCTTGAATCCGCTGGTTACGGCAATCGCGCTCGCACTCGCAGCGTCGATCGCCCTCTCGCCGGATGCGCGGGCGCAAGTTGCGGAACGCAGCGGCAAGGACGTGGTCGATAAGGTCTGCTCGAAGTGCCACGCAACGGGCGCCAAGGGCGCGCCGAAAATCGGCGACGACAAGGCGTGGGCCAGCCTCGCGTCTCGGGGTCTCACCGGTCTCACGGAGAGTGCTCTCAAGGGTATCCGGAACATGCCGCCGCATGGCGGTAATCCGGGGCTCACCGACATCGAAATCGAGCGCGCCATTACCCATATGGTCAACCAGTCCGGAGGCAAGTGGAGCGAGCCTATCAGCGACGTTACCGCCGCCGCTGAGCGCAGAGGCGAGCAGATCGTGCGGACACAGTGCGCCAAGTGCCACCAGACCGGCGTGGGCGGCGCACCCAGGATCGGCGACCGGGCCGCCTGGATACCACGGCTCAAGCGCGGACTTGATTTCGTGGTCCGTTCCGCGATCAACGGCCACGGGCCCATGCCTCCTCGCGGCGGCATGGCTGATCTCACCGATTCTGAAATTCGAGCCGCGGTCGTCTATATGTTCAACCCGGTGGGGGCACCAACGACAGTACCGCCGGAGGCCCCGGCCGCGAGACCGGACCCGAACCACGTGGTCGTCGACGGAACCGAGATCTATCTGGGAGTCGTCGCGGCGGAATCACTGCGCGCACAGTATGCGAAGGGAAGCAAGGAAAGCTCGATGCACGGCGGCATTCCGGGCGGCAAGGGCCACTACCACGTGAACATTTCGCTGTTCGACAGCAAGACCCGGGGCGTGATTTCAGACGCGCAGGTGGAGGCGACTGTCGCGGACCCGGTCATGGGCACAGTGACGAAGAAACTGGAACTCGTGGCGCTGAACAACATCAAGAGCTATGGTAACTACTTCCGGATGCCCGGCAAGGACCCCTACGCGATCACGGTGAAGATCCGGAGACCGGGTACGTCCCGGACGATCGAGGCCAGGTTCAACTTCCGGCACGATTAGAACCTTCCAAGCCGTGCAGGAGCGGCTGACCTGACGGGAGCGGCTGCGACCAGTCGTCGCCGAACGGGATCCCGTACGGGCGCGGCAGCGGGAATCATGCATAATCCGCGCTTGACGAAGAAGGCACGGCAAGCGGATGCTGGAAATCTCGGATGTCGCGTGCGTTCGCGGCGAGCGGACGCTGTTCAGCGGTCTCAATTGCTCGCTCGACACAGGATCGTTGCTGCGCGTCGCGGGCCCCAATGGCAGTGGCAAGACCAGCTTGCTGCGCATTGTGTGCGGGCTTGCGGCCCCGGCGAGCGGCGAAGTGCGGTGGGCAGGAGAGGCGGTCCGGCGCATGCGCGAGGAGTATTCGAGACGACTGGTCTACCTTGGCCACGCGCACGCCGTGAAGGACGATCTCACTGCCCGGGAGAATCTGGCCATCGCCTGTGCGCTCAGCGATTGTCAGGCCACGGCAGACGCGCTGGCCGGCGCTCTGCACGAACTGGGGATCGAGCGCTACGCCGACTTGCCCGCGCGCTTTCTGTCGCAGGGACAGCGGCGAAGGGTGGCGCTGGCACGGCTCGTCGCGGCTGCTGCGCTGCCATTGTGGGTCCTGGATGAGCCTTTTACCGCTCTCGATCAAGGCGCCATCAGCCACCTGCAGGAGATGATCGGCGCGCATGTGCGCCGCGGGGGGATCGTGATCTTCACCAGCCACCAGGATGTTGCGATAGCCGGTGCGGTGTGCCGCACGGTCGAGTTGGGCTAGGAGTTTGCCGGACTTCGGTCGGACAAACTCCTAATGCAAAACCGGCGCCAGGAAAATTGCAAAAGAGGATGACCGATATGCGAATTCACCCCTGCTTTTCTTCATATTCGGCCGCTTCGGGTGGGTATCCTTCCGGATCGTCAGCCGGTTTTGCTTCTAGCAGCCTGTTGGACTGATAAGTCCGACAGGCTGCTGGCCGGAGCGCTTCGTGCTGGAGATACTGCGCATCATGATCCGGCGCGACCTGCTGCTGGCCATGCGCCGGCGCGCGGAAGTGGCGAACGCCTTGCTGTTCTTCGTGATCGTGGCGAGCCTGTTTCCCCTGGGTATCGGCCCCGAGTCGAACCTGCTGCGGTTGATCGCGCCGGGGATCATCTGGGTTGCGGCATTGCTCGCTTCCTTGCTCGCCCTCGGGCGCATGTTCGCGCCCGACCATGCCGACGGCACGCTCGAGCAGATGCTGCTGGCGCGTGAGCCGTTGGTCGTGATCGTGGCCGGGAAGATCGTCGCGCACTGGCTGGTATCCGGACTGCCGCTCGTCCTGCTCGCCCCGGTGCTCGCGATACAGTTCGACCTTGCGGCGGATTCCCTGCTGATCCTGGTCGTATCGTTGCTGCTCGGCACGCCATCCCTGATCCTGATTGGAGCGGTTGGGGCCGCACTGACCCTGGGCGTACGCGGCTCCAGCCTGTTGACCGCCCTGCTGGTCCTGCCGCTTTACGTGCCGGTGCTGATACTCGGAACGTCGGCGGCGGATGCCGCGGCGGGCGGCGTCACGGCGCTCGCGCACCTGCTCCTGCTGGCAGCGTTTCTGGTCTTTGCCGCGGTCTTTGCGCCGCTTGCAGTGGCGATGGCGCTGCGCATCGCGTTCGAATAGCGCTGCTTTCTTGATTCACGTCAAAGTGCCCCCGGCCGTTCGGCAGTATTTGTAGCCTCCTGAAGCGCAATCCTGCGCGGAGAGTAGCCCCGAAAGGGGGCGGGCCGACGATGCCGCCCAATATTCGTTCATGATGAATCCCGGTGGTGGTGAGAGCACCGGCCGGATGCCGGGAGGCGCACTGGCGGATTTCGAACATCCGCTGCAGATGCTGGTCGCGTGCCATCAACGCATCACCGCGCACAGCGACATGCTCTTGTGGCTGGCGCGGCACCTGCACCTGCATGAGTGCGACCCCGAGGCGCAGCAGGTAGCATCCTTCGTGCTGCGATTCTTCGACGGCGCCGGCCGGCACCATCACGAGGACGAAGACGAGAACCTGTTTCCGGCACTGCGTGCGGCGGTTCAGGGCCAGAACGCGGAGCGCGTGGCGCTGCTGGTCGCGCAGCTCATGGCGGAGCACCGGGAAATGGAGCAAGCGTGGGACGGGTTCCGGGACAGCCTGGAATTGATCGCGCACGGGGAGCGGGTGCTGCTGCGCGAACTGGAGGTGGACCGGTTCTGCAAGCTGTGTCGCACCCATATGGCGCTGGAGGAGGCGAACCTCATTCCGCTTGCCGGCAAGCTTCTCGGCAGGGACGACCTTGCGGCGATCGGCAAGGCGATGGCTGCGCGCCGCGGCGTCAAATGGCCATGACTTCATCGAGTCTGCGGCGCGGCGTGTGCGTGCGCCGTGTGCCGCGTCCCAGCCGCAGGAGTATCTGTGGTTGTCCCCTGCGCTCGATCAGGGTGAGCAGGCGGGGTCGCAGCTTCACGACTTCTATCGGCTGATTCAGGAACGACGCGTGCAGTCGATGGGAGGTGGCGGTGAGCAGCAGGCGCTGCAGCGCCTGGCCGGCGTTGAGCCACGCCAGCGGATCGTCGCGCGCCGTGCCCAGGCAGGCGAGCAGCGGCGCTCGCGCCGCCAGCCGTATGTTGCGCACCGCCGCTTTTCCCCCGAGATCGAAAGTGCGGAGCAGGAACGGAATGAGCGAGGTCGTAAAATCCGGGAGTTCAGCGCCGCCAATTGCATGGCGGGGCACGCCCTCCCTGTCGCCGGACGGACGCAGCCAGTCCGCGAGTTCGCGCCGAAAATCGGGATTGCTGAACTGGACGCGACTGCCCTCGTCAATCAACGATTCGACCTGCTTTATCGCTTGCTGGCTGGTGAACGGGACGAGCCACGCACCCTCAATCCGGGCCGCGTTTCGCAGGTCAGAGAGGATGTCCGGCGCGATCTGCCGCACATCGAACGCGCCGCGATTCGTGACGCGATGCGGAGCGCGCGCCCGCGGTCGGCGTAGAGTTCCAGCGTTGCGCCGTGGATGCGAAACCGCCAGGGTTGGGTGTTGTGGATGGAGGGCGCGAGTATCGCGTAGGCCGCAAGAAACCTGAGTTGTTCCTCCGCCGTGCCGGTTCGTGGAAATGCTTCCTCTGCAACGCGCCAGGCGGCGAGGTGTGTTGATTCGGTCATGAATGCCAAAGACGCAAGCAACGGGCGCTAACCAGATCCCACGGCCTGCCCGCGGCCACCGGGCGCCGTCGCACGGATGCGGAGCGTCAACTGTATGCGATGCAATTCTCGCACACGGTGCCGCTCACGTTTTTCCTGAGATGCGCTGCGCGCAGCTTGACGAATGATTCCGAATTCCAGGCGTCCATGAAGGATTGCCGCGTCAGATCGCCCATCGTCCAGTTGGCGGTGGCGTCAAAGCAGCACGCGGAGAGTTTGCCCTCGGCCGTGACGTGGCCTTCGGTGAAGGCCGACCAGCACGGCAGCGGTTCGCGCAGCGCGCCGAGCCGGCCCTGGTTCCCGGCGGTGGGCCGATAGCCCAGTTGCTCCTCACGCAGCGTCGCGAAGGCGCCCATCGAGTACAGCGGCAGCCAGTAGTGCCGGTCGACGTACGGGCGCACGCGCTCGGCAAGCAATCGTTCCATCCGGTCGAGTTGCTCGCCGTCGTAGCGGATCGAGGACGCGTAGAGCCCCGTCCTGTAGCCGCCGCGTTTGCGCACTTCCCAAGCCGCCTTGATGTTTTCCAGCGCGCGGTGGAAGAGCCTCGGCGCGACCCCCATGATGCGCTCGAACTGCGCTTCGTCCGCGGCGTTGACCGACCACTTGAGCGAGTCGAGTCCGGCCTTCATGCACTCTTCCAGGGCTTCCGCAAACGCCATCGACGCGTTCGATGTGAGGAAGACGTAGGGCATTTCGATGTCGCGCTTGAGCCAGGCGATGCAATCGACGAGCAGCCGCGGATTCATGAAGGATTCGCCGAGGTAGAACACGCCGATTTCCCCGACCCCGGCGTCGCGCATTTCGCGCGTGATGCGCTTGAAGAGCCCGAAGTCCATGTCCCACTTCGGCTGCACCTCGCGCGTGCGCAGGGCGCAGAACCCGCACCGGTAGTTGCAGCGCGGCGAGATCTCGATCTTGACGCTCTTCGGCGCCGGCAGCGCCGCGTTCAGGTACGCGGGCGGTATCCTGGTGACGTTGTCGATCCGGTCGGTGATGGATGCCATGGCTCTCTTTCGTGATAAGACCGCCGCGTGCGGGCAGCCACGCCCTAATATAGGAGCCATGTCGCGTGCGCTGCTTTGATCTGCATCAACCCTTGATCTGGATCAGACGGGACGCAGCCGTAAGGCCGCAGTATTCACGCATGGGCATACCCGACAGTTTCGCCGGCGAACTGCGGCTGCCGCTGTAGTTTCTGACGAGCCTCGGCATCGGCTTGCTGATCGGGCTCGAGCGGCAACGCAATCCGACGGCCAAGGCGGGCCTGCGCACCTGCGCGCTGGTGGCGCTGCTCGGTACCGTGAGTGCGATGCTGAGCGCGCTCACAGGCGCGCCGTGGATACTGGCGGTGGGCCTCGCGGCAGTGGCGGCGATGATCATCGTCGCCTACGCCGGGCACGGTCTGCGCGTGGCGCTGGGTTTTGGCCTGTTCTACGCCGCGGTGCTGCTGCTGGCGGCGTGGGTCTCGAACGAAGCGGGTGAACGCGGGCTGCTCGTGGTCGCCGCCGTTTCAGGGCTGGTCGACGTGGACGCGATCACGCTGTCGAGCCTGCAACTCTATAATACCGGAGCAGTCGCGGAACTCACAGCGGGTGGGCCGTGGTGGTCGCTTTTCTCACCGCTTCGATTTTCAAGCTGTCGATCGTGGCCTGGACGGGCGGCAGCGTGCTCATGCGACACACCTGGCTCATCCAGGACGTTCTCGGACGCAGGGTCGCGCAGCGCCCGAAACCGTGCGACTGGGCGTACGGCAACAACTTCCACGAGCCGTATCGCCCCATCGCGCTGGCGCTGCCTGCCGGGAAGGCCGCGGCGTTGCGTCACGACATGCAACAGCTCGTGGAGGAGCTGCGCACCGCGATTCCGGCGGTGTTCGACAGCGACGAGTACCGCACGCGCGCGGGGCAGATCGAGGCCGAGTTCACCGAGCGCCACGAGCGCGTCATCGTCGAGCTGCAGAAAAAACTCGGCGACATCATACGCAACGTCGTGCACTGGCGCCGCGAGCGGCGGGAGAAACTGAAGCAGCTCAACCGGGAAATGACGCTGGTCGCAGTGGGCCACCACGTCTCGGAAATCAAGGAGCGTTACACCGACGTGGAGCGCCTGCCGGCCTACTTGGAGGCTGTCCAGCAGAACGTGATCGACAACGTCGACGATTTCCTCCCCGGGCGCGAAACGCCTGCCATGCCCGGCCCCGGAACCCCGGAGCCCCCTTCCTTCCGCCGTTACACGGTAAACGTGCTGGTCGATCATGCCAGCAGGGACGGGATGCCGGTCGTGGCCGAGGAACACCCGAGCTACCACAACCTCATCGGGCGCGTGGACCATATCTCGCAGTTCGGCACGCTGGCGACCGACTTCGCCTTGATCAAGCCCGGTGCGCTGCATCGCGCAAACGGCGGCTACCTGCTGGTCGACGCCCGCAAGCTGTTGGTGCAGCCGTTCGCCTGGGAAGCGTTGAAGCGCGCGCTGTCGACGCGGCAGATCCGCATCGAATCCATCGGCGAAATGTACAGCCTCGTAAGCACCGTATCGCTTGCGCCCGAGCCGATCCCGCTCGACGTCAAGGTCGTCCTGTTCGGCGACCGCTTCATCTACTACCTGCTGCACGCCTACGATCCGGACTTCCGGGATCTGTTCAAGGTGGTTGCCGATTTCGAGGACAGCTTCGACCGCAGCGCCGAGAACGAGCAGTTGTTCGCGCGTCTCATCGCCACCATAGCGCGCGATCGCAGCGCAGCGCACGCGCGGGGACCGCCTGCGGGCCCGCGTGCACGAGGCGATCGAAATTCTGACCGGCACGCCCGCCGGCGAAGCTGGCGGCACCACCGGCGCATTCCCGGCGGACAGCGTGAACGGGCGCGTGGCGAAGCGGTTGCGCGAGTTTGCGGCCGTAAGATCGCGCGCGCCGGAGCGGCGGAGGCCCGAGCGGCCGCGTTTCGGGAAAAAGGAATGAGCCGGGCGCGGCCACAGCAGCGGTTCGAGCGCATCGTGGTGGCGTGCGATCCCACGCCACCCGGATCGGCGGCGCTGGCGGCAGCCGCCGCGCTGGCGGCGAGCCTTCAAGCTGAACTCGCGGGCCTGTTCGTTGAGGACGTCAATCTGTTGCGGATGGCGGCATTGCCGTTCACGCGCGAACTGGGACTCGCTTCGGCCCTGATGCGCCCCATCGAAACCACCGATATCGAGCGCGAGTTCCGGCGCCATGCCGAGCAGGCGCGCAAGGCGCTGGAGGCGGCAGCGCTCGCTTCGAGCCTGCGCTGGTCGTTTCAGGTGATCCGTGGCCTGCCGCTCACTGCGGTGCTGTCCGCGGCGGGGCATGCGGACCTGGTGGTGGTGGGAGGCACGGCCCACGCCGCCGCGGCGGCCGCGATCCCTCAAACAGAGACCGGGAGTCTTAAAGCGGCACGCGGGCCGCGCACGCGTCCGGTTGCGGTGCTGTACGATGTTTCACCGCGAGCCGGCCGCGCGCTGGCGTTGGCCGCGGCGCTCGCGCAGCGCGTCGGCTGCCCGCTCACGCTCTTTGTGGCCGCGGACAGCGAGGCGGATTTCAAAAACCTGCGCGGTCGCGCGCGCGACTTGCTCGCCGCCAGCGACGGTGCGGCGACGATACTGTGGCTGAGGGGCCGCGATCTGCCGGCGGTGGCGGAGGCCGTCGCCGCGGCGACTCCCGCTGCGCTCGTGTGGCACGATGTGCTCGATAGCGAGCAACTGGCGGTCCTGCTATCCGTGGTGCGCTGCCCGCTCGTGCTCGCGCGCTGACGTCGAGACGGCGCGTGACCGCGGCAGCCCGCACCCGCATTCTCATATCCCGCGAAGGCGCGCAAGGACGGGGCGCCATGTCCGGAGCGTTACCGGCCGGCTCGTGTCGAGCGTGAAAGTCGCGGGCATCTCCTCCGGCGCGAGCGGCTCGCATGTTGCGAGCTGGCGCGCGATCACCGAAACGCCGGCTTCGGAGGCGTCGCGGCCGCCCGCGGCGCGGGCTGCCACGCGCGCTGCGAGCAATTCCGCCGGCGCGGTGAAATCGAGGATGACGAAGGGCACGCCCATGTCCGCCGCCAGCGCGCGGAATGTCTCGCGTTCGCCACGTTTGAGAAAGGCGGCATCCACCACCACCGGCACGCCCGAGGCGAGTATCCGGCGCGCGAACCGCTCGAGATGCGCATAGGTCGCAACATTCGCCGCGGGGGTGTAGATTCCGCGGCCCGTCCGTGACCCCGAGCGTGCGAGTGGTGCGAGACCGTAAAGGCGCTTGCGCTCGACATCGGAACGGATGCGCACCGTGCCCGCAAGCTCGATCAGTGACTGTGTCGCGCTCGTCTTCCCGGAACCCGACACACCGTGCGTGATCATGAGCGCCAGAGGCCGCGGCGTGGTGTAGTCCTGCGCGAGGTCGAGGTAGCCGTGAACGAGCCGGCCGAGGCGCTTTTTCTCCATCGCCGAGACTTGCGGCTGGCGCGCACGCAGAACATTCACTTTCGCGCGCACCAGCGCCCGGTACACCAGGTAATAACGCAGGACTTCGAGCCCCCCATAGTCGCCGGTAACCTCGAGGTAGGCGTTGAGAAAGCGCGATGCCAGATCGGCCCGGCCGTGATCCGCGAGATCCATCAGCAGGAAGGCGACTTCGCTCATCACGTCGATCCAGCGCAAAGCGGCGTTGAACTCGATGCAGTCGAAGGGCGTGGGACACCCCCCGAGCACGGCGATATTGCCCAGGTGCAGATCGCCATGGCACTCGCGCACGAATCCACCGCGTCGCCGCGATATGAACGCCTGGCGACGTGCCGCGTGTTCGGCGAGGGTCCACCGGCGCAGGCGGCCCAGCAGGTTCTTCGAACTCACCCCCGCGAGGCTGGGCAGAATCTGCTTGAAGTTCTGCAGCGCCGCCGCGAGCGTGGTGGCCGGGGTGCCGAAGCGTTGCGATTTCCCGGCTGCCGGTGCGCTGCGATGAAACTCCGCGATGGTCGGGGCGAGCGCATCGATCAACTGTGGACGCAACGCCCGGCGCGCCGCCATGCGGTCCGCAAGCGCGCTCTGCGGGAATTCACGCATGCGTACGGCGTACTCGAGCACCGGCCCGCTGCCAGCGATGCGCGGCGCGGCCGGCGCGCCGCGGATCTCCACCACCGAGTCGTAGATCGCGGGCGCGAGCCGGCGGTTGAGCAGCAGCTCTTCCTCGCAGTAACGGCGCCGCAGCTTCAGCGTCGAAAAATCCACGAAACCGAGATCGACCGGCTTCTTGACCTTGTAGGCCCAGTTCCCGGTCAGCAGCACCCAGGAGATGTGGGTCTCGATGAGGCGCACGCGCCCCACGACGTGTGGATAGCAGCCGGGATGCAGCAGGGCCGCGAGCAACGGCGGGGGCTTTCCGGCTGGCAGTCGTTTGGGCATTGGATCATTGGACCGGTCCGCACCCCGCGCGGGATTGATCTGCATCAACACCCGCCGCTCCGGGGCGGAACAGAATTGGCACTATAACAAGCAGTTGCGTTCGCAACGGGAAAGGTCGGGTCATGGCTGGCAAAGAGATCGTTTTTCACGATGATGTACGCGGGCGGATCGTGGCGGGCGCCAACATGCTCGCCGATGCTGTCAAGGTGACCCTTGGTCCGCGCGGCCGCACGGTGGTGATCGACCGCAGCTTCGGCGCACCGGGCGTCATCAATTCGGGCGTGCTGGACCCGACCAAGGTGACGCGCCATGCGCTGCTGAACGCGGCTTCCATCGCTGGTCTGATCCTCACGATGGACTGCGCGATCGCCGAGGCGCCGCGCACTGAGGCAGGCACGCCGGCGGAAGCGGAGTTCTGAGCAGGTTCCGGACTTGACACCCGGTGATGCGCTGCTGATCGTCGACGTCCAGCGCGACTTTCTGCCGGGCGGGAGTCTTGCCGTGCCGGGCGGGGATGAAGTCGTGCCGGTGCTCAACCGCTACCTCGCCCTGACGCGGCGCACGGGACTGCCGGTGTTCGCAAGCCGCGACTGGCATCCGGCCGATCACTGCTCCTTCCGTGCGCGCGGCGGAACGTGGCCGGTACATTGCGTGGCCGACACACCAGGCGCCGCGTTCGCCCCCGGCCTGCAGTTGCCGGCCGACGCCGTCATCATCGACAAGGCGACGCGGCCGGAGGCGGATGCGTACTCCGCGTTTTCAGGGACGGCGCTTGCCGGCATGCTGCGCGAGCGCGGCGTCGAGCGCGTGCTCATCGGCGGGCTTGCCACCGATTATTGCGTGCTCAACACCGTGCGCGATGCGCTCAAGGAGGGGTTCCGGGTGCTGCTGCTCAGGGACGCGATCCGTGCCGTCAACGTGCAGCCTGGAGACGGCGCGCGGGCCGAACGCGAGATGCTGGACCTGGGCGCCGTTTCCGCAGTGATCGAGGAATATGCGTCATGAACCTCATTTCGTCACCGCTGCTCACCGACCTGTACCAGCTCATCATGCTCCACACCTACTTCGCGCGCGACATGCGCGAGACGGCGGTGTTCGAGCTGTTCGTGCGCAAGCTCCCGGCACAGCGCAACTTTCTCATGGCGGCCGGGCTCGAGCAGGCGCTGGATTTTCTGGAAGGCCTGCGCTTTGGTCCGGACGAACTCGCCTGGGTGGAGGGCTGCGCGCTGTTTCCTCCGCAGTTCGTGCGCGAACTTGCGAGCCTGCGCTTCACCGGCGACGTGTTCGCGATGCCGGAAGGCACCATCTTCTTCGCCAACGAGCCGATACTGCGCGTGGTGGCGTCCATGCCGCAGGCGCAACTGGTCGAGTCGCGGCTCATCAACCTGATGCATTTCGAGACGGTGGTTGCGGCGAAGGCGGCGCGCAGCGTGCTGGCGGCGCCGGGCAAGCTGCTGGTGGATTTCGGGCTGCGCCGGGCGCACGGCGCGGAGGCAGGGTTGCTGGCCGCGCGCGCCGCGTATATCGCCGGTTACGGCGGCACGGCCACCGTGCTCGCGAATGCGCTCTTCGGCATACCGGTGTTCGGCACCATGGCGCATTCCTTCGTGCAGGCGCACGACGACGAGGCGCAGGCGTTTGCGGACTTTGCGCGGGCGTTTCCGAAAGGAACCGTGTTCCTGGTCGATACCTACGACACTGAAGCCGCGGTACGCAAGGTTGCTGCGCTCGCCCCGGCGCTTCAGAGCGAGGGCATCGCAATCAAGGGCGTGCGGCTCGACAGCGGTGACCTCGCGGCGCTCGCGGGGAGTGCCCGCCGAATTCTTGACGATGCGGGCCTGCGCGAAGCGACCATCTTTGCGAGCGGGAATCTTGACGAGTACCGGCTGCGCGAACTCATGACGCTGGGCGCACCCATAGACGGCTTCGGCATCGGCACCAGTCTCGTCACCGCTGCGGATGCGCCATTTCTGGATGCCGTCTACAAACTGCAGGAATACGCCGGCACGCCGCGCCGCAAGCTGTCGCCGGGCAAGGCAACGTGGCCGGGCCGCAAGCAGGTCTATCGCCGGTATCGCAGCGACAGCTGCTTCGATCAAGACGTCGTCACCGTGGAGGGCGACTCCCGGCCCGGGGAGGCGCTGCTCGTTCCGGTGATGCGCAACGGAACACGGCTGGAACCGAAAGAAACGCTGGAAACGATACGCCGTCGCGCGGCGGCGCAGCTTGCGCGCCTGCCGCCGGGTCTGGCGGGCCTTGACCCCGCAGCAGAGCCTTATCCGGTCGAAATCGCCCCGGCGTTGCGCGATCTAGCAGGCCAGATGGACCGTGGGGTCAGCGCCGGTTGATCCACGTCAAACCGGCGATGGTGCGCCCGCGCTACGATGACGGCGGAACCAAGGAGATGCCATGAACGCAACTGGAGTGGTCTCGCGTGGCGAGCCGCGCGCGTCCCATATCACATCCGATCCCCAGACGTTCGTCGCCTATGTGCCATGGGGGGTGGGCCTGCTGTGCGCGGTGGTGTACCGCGCCAGAGGACACGATGTGTGCGGCTGGTGGGTGGGGGCGGTCGGATCCGAGTATCAGACGGCATTCTTCAAGCTCGAGAACTACTATGCGCGCTATGAGAACGCGTTCTATGCGACGCGCGGCGGAGATCTGTATGGCGGGTGGGTCTACGACTACGACGCCGAACCGCCGCTGCTGGACAAACCGGTGCGCGTCGACGATGCGCTGTGCCACGATCTCGAGCACGTGCAGTACGTGTTCGCGCAGGAATGGCTGACCTTCCCTGGCGACCCGGCGGCGGAACCCGAGCTTGCGCGATACCGGGCCGCGGAACTCGCCCACCAGGGCATCAATATCCGGTACGACCGTCTCAACCATCTTGACAAGAGCGAGCCCACCTGGACTCATCTATCCGCGCAACTGGACGTGAACATCATCAGCCGCCTGATGCGCGACTGGCCGCTCGACTGCCGGACTCTGGCGGTTCGCTGACGCAGCGGCCTGGCACGCAGGCGTGCGAATGGATCGAGCGATTCCGGATTGCGTGTCGTGCCCGTCCACAACGCTGACATCGGCTCGATCTTCGAGGAAATCGCCGACCTGCTCGAACGGCTGCATCGCGAGATGCCGGCCGCCATCACGGAACTGCTCAGGATTCCGGCGCTGGGCCCGAAGCGCGTGCGCCTGCTGCACGATGCGCTGGAGATCGACACCATCGAGCAGCTGCGCCGGGCCGTGCGCTCCGGGGCGATTCGCGATGTTCCCGGTTTCGGCGAGAAAACCGAGAGCCAGATCACACAGGCGCTCGAAAGCCGGGGTGGCTGGTCCCGTGATGGAACGGCTGCGCGCCTACGACGAGGTGAAGACGGTGCTCGCGAGCGGCGAGACGCGGGCGAGCGTCGTGTTGCGTTCGGGATTGCAGGTCGACGTGCACGTGGTGCCGCGCGAGAGCTACGGCGCGGCGCTGCATTACTTCACGGGATCCAAGTCGCACAACATCGCGATTCGCCGGCTCGGCCAGGCGCGTGGCCTCAAGATCAATGAGTACGGCGTATTCCGGCGGACGGTGCGTGTGGCAGGCGAAACGGAGGAGTCGGTATACGCTGCGGTTGACCTTCCCTGGATCCCGCCGGAATTACGGGAGGGCCGCGGAGAGGTCGAGGCGGCGCGACGGGGCGAGCTGCCGCAGTTGGTGAACCTGAGTGATCTCAAGGGCGACCTGCACCTGCACACCCGGGCGACCGACGGCCACAACACCGTCCGGGAAATGGCGCTCGCCGCGAAGGCCGCGGGCCTCGCCTACGTTGCCGTCACGGACCATTCACGCCGGCTGACGGTGGCGCACGGCCTCGACCCGCGTGGCGTGTCGAAGCAGTCAAGCAGACGACGGTCGCGGCGCAGATCTCCGGGCGCGTGTTGGAGATCCGCTTCGATGCCGGCGATCGCGTCAAGAAAGGCGAAGTGATCGTGCGCATCGACGAGCGCGAGGCGAGCGATACGCTGGCGGGCAGCCGCGCCCAGCTCGCGCAGGCGCAGGCGACGCTCGTCAATGCCCGGGCCGTCTACGAGCGCACGCGCGGGCTGTTCGATCAGAAATTCGTCAGCCAGGCCGCGCTCGACAAGGCGCTCGCCGACTACCGCGCTGCCCAGGCGCAGTTGGAAGGCGCCACCGCCGCAGTGAGCCAGGCTGGCACCGTCAGGAGTTTCGCGACCGTGACCGCTCCTTATAGCGGAGTCGTGGCGGCACGCCACGTCGAGCTCGGGGAGACCGTCCAGCCGGGCAAGCCGCTGATGACCGGGTTCGTTCCGGAGGACCTGCGCGTCGTCGCCGACGTGCCCCAGCAACGGGTGGCGCGAATCGGCAAGGACACTGCGGCCGTGATCGAGCTCGGGAACGCCCGCGCGCGTGTCACCGCCAGCTCGATTACCGTGCTGCCGGCCGCGGATGGGCGCACCCACACGACACGGGTGCGCCTGGGTCTGCCCGGCTGCGTGCCCGGAACGTACTCCGGCATGTACGCGCGGGTGTTGTTCATCCTCGGTCAGGCCCGCAGGCTCGCCATACCGGGGGCCGCGGCGGTACGGCGCACGGAGTTGACCGGCGCCTATCTCGTATCGGAGCAGGGAAAAGTGCGGTTCCGCCAGATCCGGCTGGGGGAGGCCATCGGCGAAGACGCCGTCGAGGTGCTGGCGGGCCTGCACGCGGGCGAGAAGGTCGCCCTCGACTGTTGGTCGATTTCGTCAACCTGGAGGTCGCGCGCGGTGCGCGGTTCGAAGATGCCATCGTGCGCGCGGGCGCGACGCGCGCCAAGCCGATCATCTTGACCGGCGTGGCGGCGATGCTGGGCGCGCTCTTCATCCTCGACGATCCGATCTTCAACGGGCTGGCAGTCACCCTGCTGTTCGGCATTCTCGTCTCGACCCTGTTGACGCTCGTCGTCATCCCGGTGCTTTACTATGCGGCGAACTGGCGGCGGTTCCAGTCGCGGTGGCGCTGATTTCGCTCGTCCGGGGCGCGGCGGCAAGCCCGTTGTTTCACAGCGCGCATTGGCTGTGAGTGACGGTATTCGTAGGAGCGAATCTGTTCCAGTCGGGCTTTACCGGATTTTGCCCGCTGGAGATGATGCTCAAGCGGTTGGGCGTCAAACAAGCCCACGCCTGAGCGCTACGGCGCGCACCGAACCTGAACACGGGAGGGCCGCCCGCGTTGCCGGCGAGCGCTCGCTGGGGCCTTCCGCCGCTCACGCGTCGGTCACAAGGCGCTTCTGCTCGCTTTCGACCACCATCGGCGCTTCGAAGTCCTGACGGGTCATCAGCGCGGACTCCCAGCGATGCTGGTTTGTGGGTGAGTTCGGTGCGTGAAAAATCGGCACCGCGGCCACCCAGAACACGAGGCGGAAATCCCCGCCGCCCGCCACCATGATGCCGGTCGCAGCGAGCGGCCCTACCACGGAACCTATGGTGAAAAGCGTCAGCCGCAGCCCGAAGCCGGAACCGCGGACAGTCGGCGGCAACTGATCCGCGAGCAGGGCGTCGCGCGTCGCGTCGCGGATGCCCTTGCCCGTGCGATCGATGAACCGCGCAGCCAGCACGGTGGCGACGTCGCCGGCGAGCGGGAACAGCGGCTTCGAGAGTGCGGCGAGACCGTATCCGAGGACGACGAGCGGCTTGCGGCGCCCCAGCCAGTCGCTCAACGTACCGGAGAAGACCCTGGCAATCGAATCCGTCGCCGCGGCAATGCCTTCGATGACACCGACCGACACCGCCGATGCGCCCAGGACGGTCACCAGGAACAGCGGCAGCAGGCTGTGCGTCATCTGCGACGACATGCCCATGAGCAGGCTTACGACACCGAGCGCGACGACATTGCGGGGCAACCGTGGTAATGCGGTTGCGCTCGGTGCGCGTTGCACCGGTTGCACCTGGCCGTCCGAGTTCAAGTGGGTCACCTTGCCGGTGGCGGGTGTTGCGGTCAGCCTGGTCCTTACCAGGCGCGCAGATCGCAGCGGTTGTCCGAATGGGACTCGCTACTGAGGCGGCTTGCGGCCGGGAAACAGTGCCGACGCCCGCCACATGTGGAAATTCACGGCGGCGGAGCTGGCGATGATCTCGCCGGCGCGATCGATGATCTGAACCTGCAGTTCATGTTCTCCGCGCTCAACGTTCTCAAGCACGAAAGACGCCTGCTCGAGATCCGCACCGTAGGAGCGGCCGTCGAGCAGGACTCGAATCCGGCCGTGGGCGCCGACACCGCCCCGGCCGCTCAATTCGAGCCGGACGGGGACGTTGCCGTCGTTGTTGTGTATGGTCTCCTCGCTTACGGGACTCAGGATCCTGACCGTGACGGGGTCCTGCGCCGTCGCGGCGCCGTGCGCGAGAACCAAAGCCACTGCGCAGCCTAGCGCCGCGCGCCATGCCGGTGTGCTGAATTCACCGAAGACCATGGCACGATCCATATACAGCGTTTGCCGCGCGTTCAGGCAGCCCGCGCCGCCGCGCCCACTGTCGCGCGCGCGCGATTGCGATGCGAATCGCCTGTCCCTCCGGGTGTCCTTCCGCGAGCAAGGCGTTGGCGATATCGACCGCCTTTGCCCGCACCACGGGAGAAAGATGCCGCATCGCGGCCGGAAAGTCATCAATGGTCCAGGGCATGGCGCCTCCTATGATTATTCCAAAGGCGATTTGATGCCATGCTCGCCCCACCGCATCTTTCGGGCTTTGATGTGCGTCAAGCCCGGTGCAGTTCGGTATCAACGACGGAAGTAAGAATGCCGTTTCTCTTGCGACTTTCCCGGCGTTGCTCATGCATAAGGAGTTTGTCGGAACAAAGGCCGCCAAACTCCTATCGCACCCGGATCCTGGAGCCGTCGCGCAGCGCGTCGGACGGGTAGACCACCACGCGCTCCCCCGGCTTCAGGCCGTCTTCCACGACCGCCTCGGAGCCGTTCCGCTGGGCAGCCTTCACGCCGCGCCTGACTGCCCGTTCACGCTCCACGGCAAATACCGCCCAGCCCTGGCCGTCTCGGAACAACGCCCCGACCGCCACCTTCACCGCGTCCTCCAGGCGATGCGTGACGATTGCGGCCTCGACCCGGTAGCCGTCGCCGATGGTCTGCACGCGATCGAGAGGTTCCGCGAAGTCGAGCACCACGTTGACGCGTTGCTCCTCGACGCCGAGCGCCGAAACCTTGGTGAAAGCCGCCGGTTCGATAAGCCGCACACGCCCCGCGAGCGGCGCCACGCCCCGGCCCAGTTCGATGCGCGCCGGCATGCCGGGCCGGATCGCCACCGATTCCTGCGACAGCACGTCCACCACCACTTCGAGGCTGCGGGCATCGGCGAGTTCGACGAGCGGCGCGCCGAGCGTGACGGCGCCCTCGCTCTCCTGAATCACCTTCAGCACGGAGCCCTTCACGGGTGAACTCACTTCCCATCTTGTTCCCACGTCTCCGCTGCGATAACGCGCAAGCGCCGCCCGCGCCTGGTTGAGCTCGTGCCCGGCTGCATCCTCCGCGAATCGGGCTGCCTCGACCGTGCGCTCGGCGGTGCGCAATGCGAGCTCGGCCTGCTCGCGCGCCGTCGCGGACAGGAAGCCCTCCTTGAAGAGCTTGACCTGACGGTCGACGTCAGCTTGCGCCTGGTCGCGCTGCGCTATTACGCGCGCGACCTCGGCCCTGGCGCGCAGTTGCTGCGCCTCGGCCCCGCCGACGCGCGCCTGCAGCTCGCGCACGCTGCGCGCGTCGAGCAATGCGGGCGCCACCGGGGCGAGCACCGCCACGACCTGCCCCCGCTCCACAGGATCGCCCGCCTTGAGGCCGATGCGTTCGACGCGTCCCGCGAGCGGCGCGAATACCGTGTAGCGCTCGCGCACGCGCGTCTTGCCGTCGTCGGACACCGTCTGTTCGAACGCGCCCTTCGTCACTTCGGCGAGCTCGACCGACACCGCCGGCGCCCGCAAGGCCCACACCACCAGCGCCGCGCCGGCGGCGAGGAAGATACCCGTTGCAATCTTGTTGCGCGTTCTCATTCGCGTGTCTTCAGTACCGCGACCAGGTCCAGGTTGTCGATGCGGTTTCTCACGATCAGCGCGCTGGCCAGCCCCGCTGCGACCACCACCGCGCCGGCATAGAGATAGGTGTCGGTCAGGATCACGAGCGGGAATTCTATCAACTCGCCGTGCTGCATCAGCGCGATGATGAGCCACGAGAGCCAGTAGCCCGCGACGAAACCGAGCGGGATCGCAGCCGCGATCTCGAGCGCGAGTTCCCCGAGCAGCAGCACCGAGACTTCCCCGCGCGTGAATCCGAGCACGCGCAGGCTTGCCAGTTCCCAGGCGCGCTCGGCGAGTTGTATGCGCGCATTGTTGTAGACGACGCCGACCGCGATGGTCACAGCGAAAGCGGTGAGGATAGCGGTGAAGAAGAGGATGTTTTTGGCGCTCGTTGCCCGGAAGGTGTCGAGCAGCGTGCGGGTGACGATCACCACCGCGGCTGCCGGTACCTCCTTCAACCGCTGGAGCAAGCGCGGCTCCTCGCCGCGTTCGACCAGCAGTCCCGCGCCCGAAACGAGCGGTCCCTCGCGCGCGAGACGATTCAGCTCCTCAAGCCGCATGTAGGCGTTCATTCCGGCGAGCTCGCGCACCGTGCCTGCGACGCGCACCTCCGCCTTGATGCGCTTGCCGTCCAGCATCTCGGCAACCAGCGTGTCGCCCGGCGCGACGTCGAGGCGCTCGGCAAGCCGCGTGGTGAGCAACACGCCGCCCGGTACCGGCTTCGATTCGCGCAGGTCCCGGTCGAGGATGCGCTGCAGGCTCGCATCGTCCATGAGCCCCGTCAGCGCGGTGCGGTAGTGGCGGTGGCCGGCGACGAGGCGCACCGGGATCGTGCGTGTCGTCTCGGCGCGCCACACGCCCGGGAGCCGCTCCAGTTCGCGCCGCGCCGCGTCGCCCGCCGGCTCGGCGAAGCCGACGCTGACGTTCGCGCGCTGCACCATGTTGAACTGCACGTCGATGAAATATTCGATGGCATCCACCCAAAACGTGCCCGAGAGTAATATCGCGACCGACCCGGCGATGCCGGCGACGGTGAGCAGGGCGCGCACGGGCCTGCGCTCGAGGTTCCTCAGTATCATGCGCTGCGCGGGCGTGAAGGCCCGCGCGTAGCCCAGACGCTCGACGATCAACGGACGGAACTCGACCGGCGCCGGCGGGCGCAGCGCCTCGGCGGCGCGCAGCTTCACGATGCCCCGGATCGCGGCGAACGCCCCTCCGAATGCGGCGGTGAACGCGGCCCCGGCACCGGCCAGCACCACCCACGGCAGGAGCCGAAAGTGGAACTCGGGGAAGTGGAAGAAATCGGCGTAGAGGCCCGTCATCGCACGTCCCAGCCGCCAACCCAGGGCGATGCCGATCGCGGTGCCGAGCAGCACGATGACGGAGGCGAACTTGAGGTAATGCCAGGCGATGGCGCGGTCCTCGTAGCCGAGCGCTTTCAGCGCCGCGATCTCTCCGCGCTGCGCGTTCACCTGGCGGTGCAGCACGACGTTGAGGATGAACGCCGCGACGAAGAGAAACACCGACGGCAGCACCAGGCCGAACACGCGCTGCTGGTTGATTTCCTGCGACACGATCTTGTGCGAGATCTGGTCTTCCCTGCCGATCGCGCCGAAGCCGCCGTACGGCTCGAGCATCCGGTCGAGAGACTCCGCGGTCGCGGCGTTCGAGGTGTTCCTCGCGAGCCTCAGCAGCACGGAATTGAACGCGCCTTCCATGTTGAACGCCGCCGCGAGCGCCTTGATGTCGGTCCAGAACACGCCGAACCACTCGTCGTCGGGCATGCCGCCGCCGCGCGTGGCATAGATGTACTCCGGCGAGAGCGCGGTGCCGACGATGGTCAGGTGCTCGCGCTTGCCGTTCAGCAGCACGTCGGCCCTCTGACCCAGCTTGAGGCGCCGCGCCTCGAGAAAGCGCTGGTTCACCACCACCTCGCCCTTCGCGCCCGGCTCCGGCCAGCGCCCGCTTTTGAGCGTCAACCGGCTCATGGCCGGCGGGTGCGCGAAAT
>JACQGN010000213.1 GCA_016199545.1 Betaproteobacteria bacterium
ATGTCGCGATCTCCAGCGCGAACCGCAACTTCAAGGGCCGGCTCGGCAACGACAAGTCCGAGATCTGGGTCGGCTCGGCCGCCACGGTCGCCGCGTCCGCGCTGACGGGCGTGATAACGGACCCCCGCGAAATCATGGGCGGCACCTGGCGGTCGGATTCGCAAGCTGCTTGAACGGCAGTGAACCGCAGATAAACGCCGATCGCTACCGCAATTGGATCTCAAAATCATAATGAATATCCGTGGCACAGCTCATTTGCTTAGCGATGACCTCAATACGGATATTCATTGCTCGAGCAAGTATCTGCCGGGCAAGGACAATGCCTACGTCGCGCAGCGCGCGTTCGAGCAGGTTGCCCCGGGCTTCGCATCGCGCTTCAAGCCGGGGGACGTGATCGTCGCGGGACGCAACTTCGGCATCAATTCCTCCCGCGAGCAGGCAGTGCACATCATGCACTTGATGGGCGTCGCGGCGATCGTCGCGCGTTCCTTCGGCCGGCAGTTCTTCCGCAATACGATCAACAACGGGCTGCCGGCGGTGGAGTGCGACATTGCGGGCATAATGGAAGACGATGAGATCGAGATCGACCTCGCTGCGGGCAAGGTGCGTGTTGCCGCACGCAAGATCGAGCGCGCAGTGCCGCAACTGCCACCCGCCGTGCGGCAGATACTCTCCGAGGGCGGCCTGATCGCGTTTCTCGAGAAACATCCTGACTGGCGGCTCGCGTGAGCGTTGGAGTCGAACAACTCACACCGCGGCAGCGCCTCCGCGGGCGCCTGAAAGAAGGGGCGATGATCGTGGCGCCCGGCATCTACGACGCTTACGGCGCGCGTTTCGTCGAGCAGGCGGGTTTCGAGGCGGTTTACATGACCGGCAACGGCGTCTCGGCGTGCCTGCTGGGGCGGCCGGACGTGGGACTGATTGATCTCACGCTGTTTGCAGCCCACGCGCACCGCGCCGCCGCCTCGATCGAAATTCCGCTGATCTGCGATGCCGACACCGGCTATGGCAACGCGGTCAACGTGCGGCGCACGGTGGAGGAGTTCGAAGCCGCGGGCGTGGCGGCGATACACCTGGAAGACCAGGTCTCGCCCAAGCGCTGCGGACACCTGCCGGGCTCGCGGCCCGTGGTCTCGTTGAACGAGCACGCGGGCAAGATCGAGGCGGCGCTCGCCGCCCGGCGTGACCCCGACTTCCTCATCATTGCGCGTACCGATGCTGCGTCGGGACTGGGGCTGGATGAGGCGATCGTCCGGGGCAAGGCATACCGCAAGGCGGGGGCCGACGTGATCTTCGTCGAGTTGAAGGGCAGCCCTGACATTGTCGAGGAATTGAGGCGGGTGACGCACGAAATCGATGCTCCGTGCCTGGTCAACGTTGAGGAGGCGGGCGTGGTCGGCGACCTTGCGGCAGGGGAGCTCGATCAACTTGGATTCCGCATCGCCATCTACCCTGGCCTCGCGCGCTACGCCGCAGGCTACGCCATACGGGAAGCGCTCAACGTGTTGAAGGCGGACGGCAGCACGAAGAGGGCACGCTCCCGCATGCTGGGCTTCAAGGACTATAACGAGGCGTTGAAGCTTCCCGAAGTCGAGGCGTGGGAGAAAAAGTACCTGCTCTCCCGCTGATGACCTACTTGTGGCTCAAGTGGGCGCACATCCTGTCGGCGGCGGTGCTGTTCGGCACCGGATTGGGAATTGCCTGGTTCAAATATCGCGCCGACCGCAGCAGCGATCTTGCCATGATCGCGGGTATGTCGCGTCTCACGGTGATGGCTGACTGGCTCTTCACCACACCTGCCGTCATCGTGCAGTTCGTCACAGGCGTCTGGCTCGCCGCGCTGCGCGGTCTGGGTCTCACGGAAGGCTGGGTGCTGGCGGCGCTCGTGCTCTATTTCGTGGCCGGCGCATGCTGGATCCCGGCGGTCGTGCTCCAGATCAGAATGCGGGATATCGCGCAACGTTGTCTCAGGACGGGCGCCCCGTTGCCGCCCGAGTACCTGCGCTACCGCCGCGTGTGGACGCTGCTGGGGTGGCCCGCGTTCGGCGCCATCCTCGTCATCGTCTATCTCATGATCTTCAAGCCGGCACTCTGACATGGAAGGTGAGGGCGCCCTGCTGCGGACCCTGATAATCGGCGGCTACGGCTTTTTCGGGGGGCGAATTGCCCGCGCGCTCGCGCGTGACACGACCTTGCAGGTGATCGTGGCTGGCCGCAGTCAGGAGCGTGCCGGAGCCTTCGCGGGCGAACTGCAGGCGCATGCCGCCCATCCGGTGGCCGCGGCGCAGGTAGACATCGACGACGCCGGCCTCGCCAACAGGATTGCGACGCTCGGCGCGCAGCTCGTCATTCACACCAGTGGACCGTTTCAGGGTCAGGATCATCACGTGGCGCAGGCGTGCATTCTGGCTGGCGCGCATTACGCCGATCTCGCTGATGCGACAGAATTCGTGGCGGAGATCGGCGCCCTGGACGCGGCCGCCCGCGAACGCGGGGTGCTGGTGGTGAGCGGGGCAAGCAGCGTGCCCGGGCTTTCATCGGCGGTGATCGCGCGCTACCGTGGCGAGTTTGCCGCCATCGACGGTGTGGACATCGGCATTACGCCTGGCAACCGCACGGCGAGAGGGCTCGCCACGGTGCGCGCCGTGCTGGGTTATTGCGGCAAACCTTTCGAGTGCTGGATCGATGGCGCGTGGCGCACCGTGTACGGCTGGCAGGGGCTCAAGTGGCATGCATATCCGGAGCCGGTAGGCCAGCGTCTGCTTGGCTACTGCGACGTTCCCGATCGGGTGCTGTATCCGCGCACCTGTGAAGGGGTCCGCACCGTGGAATTCCGTGCAGGATTCGAACTGCCCGTGCTGCAGCTTGGCATGTGGTGTCTCGCGTGGTTGAGGCGGTGCGGCTGTGTTGGTGACTAGTCCCGTCATGCCGAGAGGCTGCAACGCATGAGCGAATTCACGACGGGGTGGGGCACGTACGCGGGGGCGATGCACGTCGATATTTCCGGTACGCGTCACGACGGGACACCGCACCGGGTGAAGTGGTATATTGTCGCGCCCGACGGGGACGGGCCGCAGATTCCGTGCACCGCGGCGATCGTCATCGCGCGCAAGCTCGCGCGTGGCGACATGCCGCAGCGAGGCGCGATGCCTTGCCTCGAACTTTTCAGCATCGACGAGTTCTTGGCGGCACTCGCCGGGTTCAACGTCTACGAGACAGCCTTGATCTATCCCGGAGCCTGGTAAGGCGTCCTGCAAGCAACTTGAATCATTGAGTGGTCATTCCAGTGGATGAGCCTGTGCAGGAAAATGCCCTTCGTGTCATTGCGAGCGAAGCGTGGCAATCCCGTTGCTCGCAACGCAATCGCGCCCGCCGCGAGGTTGCTTCGTTGCGAATTGTCGCGCCTCGCAACGACAACAAGTTCATTGGCGGGACATGACACGAACAGTTCATTTGACGAAACGACAGGAGAAAGTCTTGAAGCGCAAAGGTGAGTTTCATTCCGCGCACGCGGCCGCCGGGGACGCGGTGGCTGCGGGCCCTGCGGGCGCAACTATGAAGGCGGGAGAGCGGTGTTACCAGCGGGTCATCGACGCGCACGTGCACTGGTATCCGCAGGAATTCGTGGACCTGATGATCAAGAAAGGTCCGGCCAACGGCGCGGTCATGAGCGAGGACGCCAGAGGCCCTGTCGTCGTGTCGGTGCCCGATTGCACCCAGAAATCATCGATGCGCAGGACCATGACCCATCTGGACGACATCATCCGGGACATGGACAACCGGAAGGTCGACGCCTATGCGTTGTCGATGACCAATCCGCTGGTGTACTGGGCGCCGGCGGGCTTCGGCCTCGAGCTTGCCGCCGCCCACAACGACGCCTGCGTCGAAGCGCACCGCAAATATCCGGACCGGTTCTACGGCTGCATTGTCCTGCCGATGCAGGACGTCAAGCTCGCCGCCCGGGAACTCGAGCGCATGGCCAAGCACCCGTGCATGCGCGCGGTGTTCATCGCCGAGCACATTCTCGGCAAGAACCTGCACGAAAAGGAGTTCTGGCCGATCTACGAGCGGGCCGAAGGGCTCGGCCTGCCGCTTTTCCTGACGAATCTCTATCCATCCGGCGCCGAGCGCATGAAGGACTTCTTCATGATCAATGTGCTCGGCAATCCGCAGGAAGCGGGCTATGCCGCCGTGAGCCTCGTCTATGGCGGCGTGCTCGACGCGTTCCCGAAGCTCGAGGTCTATCTGCCTCACGCCGGCGGCACTTTCCCGTGGCTGGTCGGGCGGATGGACCTCGCGATCGAAGTGAGCCCCGAGTTGAAGCACATGAAGAAGCCGGCGAGCGAGTACTTGCGTCGCTTTCATTACGATCTCATCACGCACCACCCGCGGATCATGCGCGACCTGATCGACCTCGTGGGCGTCGACCGCATCGTCACCGGCACCGACTTTCCGCAGGGCATGTCGGTCAAGCAGCCGGTCGATTTCGTCGAATCTATACCCGGCCTCACGCACCGCGAGCGCGAGATGATTCTGTGCGACAACCCGGCGCGACTGCTCGGGATCTGAGATGGAAGTTACGAGCACACTGGCACGTTTCATCGTCGGGCATCACGGGGCCGACATCCCGGAGACGGTGCGGCGCGAAGCGGCCCGGTCGTTTCTCAACTGGGTGGGCTGCGCGGTGGGCGGCTCGCGACATGAGACCGTGGAGTGTGCACTGGCGGCGCTCAACGGTTTTTCCGGGCCGCGCGAGGCGACGGTGCTGGGACGGAGCGAACGGCTCGACATCATGCTCGCGGCGCTGATGAACGGGATCACCTCGCATACCTTCGATTTCGACGACACGCACCTGAAGACCGTGATCCACCCGAGCGGCCCGGTCGCCTCCGCTATCCTCGCGCTCGCCGAACGCTCGCCGGTCAGCGGCGCGGATTTCCTGCATGCGTTCATTCTCGGCGTCGAGGCCGAGTGCCGCATCGGCAACGCGGTCTATCCGTCGCATTACGACGTCGGCTGGCATATCACCGGCACCGCCGGCGTTTTCGGGGCGGCCGCGGCGGCGGGCAGGCTTCTGGGATTGACCGAGCAGCAGATGGCCTGGGCGCTGGGGATCGCGGCGACGCAATCCTCGGGCCTGCGCGAGATGTTCGGCACGATGACCAAGCCGTTTCACCCCGGCAACGCCGCGCGCAACGGGCTGCTCGCGGCGCTCCTGGCAAAGGCGAACTTCACCAGCTCCAATCAGGGCATCGAGGCGCCGCGCGGGTTCGCGCACGTGCTCGCGAGCGAGCGCGACCTGTCGCAGATCACCGACCGGCTGGGAGAAACGTGGGAGATCGCATTGAACACCTACAAGCCGTTTGCCTGCGGCATTGTGATTCATCCGGCGATCGACGGCTGCATTCAGCTTCGAAACGAGCACCAACTCGCGGCGGCGCAGATCGAGAGCGTCGCGCTCAAGGTGCACCCGCTGGTGCTGGAACTCACGGGCAAGAAGGCGCCGCAGGCAGGGCTGGAAGGGAAGTTCAGCGTTTACCACTCGGTGGCGGCGGCGATCGTTCATGGGGCGGCCGGGGAAGAGCAGTACAGCGATGCGGTCGTCCGTGACGCCCGCATAATGTCGCTGCGCGACAGGGTCACGGCTGTCGTCGAAAAAGGCGTCCATGAGGATCAGGTATACGTTACGATCAGGCTCAAGGATGGCCGGGTGCTCGAGAAGTTCGTCGAGCACGCGGTGGGCAGCGTCGATCGGCCCATGACCGACGCCCAGCTCGAAGCGAAGTTCCGAAGCCTCGCGCAGGCCGTGCTCTCCGCTGGTGAGGCTGACCGGCTCATCCGCCTGTGCTGGGACATCGGCAAGCTCAAGGACGCCGCCGAAGTCGCCCGCGCCTCGGTGCCTGCAGCCGCACGCGGAGTTCCGTAGGACGAGCGCTTTGCTGGAAGAGCGCGATTACTATGTGTCTGAGCATGACCCATCCTCGCGACACTTGCATTTCTGATCACTGTTCTTCTCCCGGGGGGAGAAGAATTTGTCTTCCCTCGTCTTTCGGGGGAGGGAATGCGTGTGACCAGGAGATGCATCAGAGCCGCGAACTCAATTCGAGAGTCAGAGAGGGAAGACGGTGCTGAAAATCGGTAGTGTGCCGGGCGACGACATCGGCCCGGAGGTGGTGCCCGAGGCGGTCAAGGTCATGAAGGCGGCGGCGGCGAAGGTCGGGCTGCAGATTGAATGGCAGGAGAATCTCCCTACAGGCGTACGTGGCCACAAGCTGCACGGAACGACCTGCCCGCAGAGCACGTGGGACGCACTGGAGAAGCTCGATGGCTGGGTGCTCGGGCCTCACGGCCATGATGTCTATCCCAAGAACGACCCGACGTGGTTCAACCCGCCGATGCGCAAGCGCTACGAGATGTACGCGAACGTGAAGCCGGTGCGCTCGTACCCCAACATTCCATCGCTGCACAAGAACGTGGACATCGTGTTCCTGCGCGAGACCACCGAGGGCATGCAGGCCGGCGGTGTGGTAGTTGCGGGCAGCGGCGAATTCCGGCCCAACGACGACATCTCGATCGGCATGCGGGTCATCACGCGCAAGGGCGCGAACCGCGTCGCGCGCGCCGCGTTCGAGATCGCGCAGCACCGGCTCCGCAAGAAAGTGACCTCGGTGCATAAGGCGTCGGTTTACAAGCTGTGCTGCGGCATGTTCGCCGAGGAGTGCCGTGAGGTCGCGAAGGATTTTCCCGGCGTTGAGCTCGAAGAGGTGCTGGTGGACGGCTTCGCGATGAAGCTGGTGATGAAACCGCACCAATTCGACGTGGTGGTGACCACCAACCAGTTCGGAGACATCCTCACCGACGAGGGCGCGGGCATCGTCGGCGGTCTGGGGTTGGCCCCGGGGCTGGTGATGGGAGAAAAACAGGCGATGGCTCAGGCAACGCATGGTTCAGCGCCGGATATCGCCGGGAAGAACATTGCGAATCCCTACGCCATGATCATGTCGGGCCGGATGCTGATGGAGTGGCTCGGCCGCAAGCACAACGAGCCGAAGGCAGTAAAGGCCGCGCAACTAATGGACGCTGCGGTCGAGAAAGTCATCGCCGAAGCGAAACACCTCACGGCCGACCTCGGCGGCAAGGCGAGCACGACCGAGATGGGCGACGCCATCGCCGCCGCGCTCCCGGCGTAGCGCTCAGTGCTGCGTGCTGCCAACTGTCATCGCGAGGAGCGGGCGACGCGGCGATCTCGCGGCTGGCCGCGGAATGCGTTGCCCGCAGCAGGATCGCGTCAGCAAGTCATTTGCAAGAAGGCACGCTACCGTAGCGCGCCGCCGTGGAGACGGACGTTCGACTCTTCGAATGCGCGCATGGTGTGCTCCACGTCGTAGGGGTGTTCCTCGAATGTCTTGGGGTCCCATTCGCTGCGTGGCGTGGCGAAGAAATCCCCGCCGTAGACGTGGATCGCTGCGGTGATCTGGTCCAGCGGATTCGTCACCGCATGGATGATCGCCGCGCCCAGCGGCGCCGTGTCCTTGACGTTCAGCACCTTGGTGCCATGCCGGGTCAAGCCATGCTCGGCGCGGCGATAGAAAATATTCTCCTCGCGGCCCGTGTAGATGCCGATGGCGGCCCACATCCGGTGGTCGTGCGGCTTGAATACCATGCGCGGTCCCCAGCACAGATTGAGGATCGTCAGATCGTCCGACCGGTAGATTGTATCGACGCCGGCGCGCGTCGGCTCGCCCAGCGCCCGCATGATCTGCGCGGGTTCGCTCACCGCTCTCGCCACCAGCTCCCGTATTGCGGCGTGCGGGTCGGTTTCCTTCAGGGCAGCACGGCAATCTTCGATGAAACGCTCTTTCTCAAACATCGCCCGTCCTCCTGTTCAGTTTGCATCGAGCGGGGTTCGCTGTCACGATCCACCCGATGATCAGTAACGGGGTGCGCTTTCATTTTCCGACATCATGAATCGTGACCGGTGAGCGCCGGCCACGATTCATTCGGGCTTGATGCCTGCCAGTTTCACCACGTCGCCCCACTTCTTCAATTCCGACTTCATGTAGGCGACGAATTCCTCGGGGCTGGAGGGGGTGGGAACGGTGCCGTCCGCCAGCATCCGGTCGATCACGTCCTTCTGGTTGAGTATGGCGACGATCTCCTTATTCAGGTGCATGACGATGTCCCTCGGCATGTTGGCGGGACCGATCATCCCGGCCCAGGCGTAGGCTTCAAATCCGGGCAGGCCCGATTCCGCTACCGTCGGGAAATCGGGCAGAGAAGGCACGCGCTTGGCGTTGCCCACCCCGAGCGCCCGCACCCGTCCGGCGCGCACGTGCCCGAGGATCGACGGGATGCTGGCGAAGAGGATGTGGCCTTCCCCAGACACGACGGATACAACCGCGGGCGCCATTCCCTTGTAAGGAATGTGGAGTATGTTGACCTTCGCCATCGCATTAAACAGCTCGTTGGCGAGGTGCGACGAGTTGCCAGCGCCAGGCGAAGCGTATGAAACCTCACCGGGCTTGGCCTTGGCGAGCGTGATCAGTTCCTTCACGTTCTTCACCGGCAGCGATGGGTGGGCAACCAGCAGCAGCGGGTAATTCACCATGTTGGCGATCTGCGTGAAATCCTTTAGCGTGTCGTGCGGCAGCTTCTTGTAAATGAAGGGGTTGACCGCCAGCGGACCGGCCGAGGCGGCGGCCAGCGTATAGCCGTCGGGCGGCGAGGCCTTCAGGTTCTCAAGACCGAGAATCGCGTTCGCGCCGGGCCGGTTGTCGATGACGACCCGCTGGCCGAGGCGCTCGGACAGGCCCTTGCCCACGATCCGTCCGATGTAGTCCACCCCTCCGCCGGCAGGGAAGGGGACGATGATCCGGATCGGTTTGCTGGGATAAGCCTGCGAGAAAACGGCGAGCGGACATAAGCTGATAGCGCCGAACAACGCGGCAAGCAGCTTCGTGATCTTGCGGCAGGTGATTATCACTCGTATTCTCCCTCGATAATGATGGGAGCACGGTCGCCGAAAATCGGGCGTTTGTCAATCACCGCTGTCATAATGCCGGCGGGATCGCAGGGACTGAGCGCGTGAGGGCGATGAACCGTTGTTGCATAACAGGCATGCCGCCCGCGCATGTCTGACGTTCCGGCGACCGCGACCGCGCGGGACATCTCACGCCCGTCTCCGAACCCGTCGCATTACCGGTTTGGCGACCTTGCCGGCGGCGCGGCTGCGGCAATGGTCGTGCTGCCGCAGGCCATGGCTTACGGTGTCGCGCTCTTCGCGCTGGCGGGCAAGGATGCAGCGAGCGGGGCGCTGGCCGGGCTCATCCAGATGGCGATTGCCGGCTCGGGCGGCGGCCGGCTGATCAAGTTCATTCCCTACCCGGTGGTGGTGGGCTTCATGACTGGCGCCGCGCTGCTCATGATCCAGTCGCAGGCGAAGCCCATATTCGCGCCGCTCGCCGCCGACGGGGCGGATTTGACTGCCTCGATTCCGCTCGCAAGCGCGTTCGCGACATTCGTCGTGATGTGGGCATCGGCCAAATGGTTCGCAGCGGTGCCTCCGGCCATCACCGGGCTCCTGGGGGGCGCGCTCGCGTTTCACGTTCTGATCGGGATCGGTTCCGGTGCGGCGCCGGACGCGTGGGTGGTGGGTGCTCTGCCCGATGTGACTGCGATTGAGTTCGCTTTTTTCGGTTGCGGCGTTCAGGGAATTGCCAATCGTGATCATGCTCTCGGGCGCGCTCGCGTTTGCGATGCTGGCGAGCCTCAACACGCTGCTCGCATCTGTCATTGCCGATCTTGCGACCGAAACCCGGCACGACGCCCGGCGCGAACTGTTTGCGCAGGGCATCGGGCAAACGCTCGCCGGCCTTGCCGGCGGCATGGGGGGATCGGCGACCACGGGCGCAACGGTGGTCGCGGTGCGAACCGGAGCGCGGCGGTGGGCGGGAGCCACGGCAGGCGCGGCGTTTCTCGCACTGGTGTTTTTCTTCGGGCCCGCGGGGAAATTGCTCCCGATCGGCGTGCTGGCGGGAATCATCATCTATGTCGCGGTTACCATGATCGAACGCGACATGTTCGACTGGCTGAAGAGCGGCCGCACGCGCAACGACGCGCTGGTCGCGCTGCTGGTGGCGACGGTGACGGTGGTGTACGACCTGGTGACGGCGGTCGGCGTGGGCGTCGTCATCGCCATCGTTCTGTTCATCCGTTCCCAGGCACGGACGTCCGTCATCCATCGGCGTTCGAGCGGGGCGCAGCGGCACTCGGTGCGCCTGCGCACGCAGGACGAGCGCGCGCTGCTCGCGCAGCATGGCGAGCGCATCGTCCTCTATGAGCTGCGCGGGAATCTGTTCTTCGCCACCGCGGACACCCTGTTCGAGGAACTGCTGCCCGACCTCGACCGCCCGACCTGGCTCGTTCTGCATCTGCGGCGCGTGAGCCAGGTGGACCTGACGGGGATCAAGATCCTGCATCAGATCGCGACGCGGCTGCACGGCCACGGCGGACAACTGCTGTTCTGCGAGGTGCACCACGAAATCGGGCTCGGCGAGGACGTGCGGGAAGCGTTCTCGCGCGTGAGTCAGAAGGGCGCGGGTGGACGCGACGTGCTTACGTTCGTCGGTTCCGAGGAAGCACTTGAATATGCGGAGGATGCACTGCTCACCGAACTGGGCAGGGTGCTGGCCATGTCACACACGCGCGTCGAGCTCGCGGAAACCGACCTGTGCAAGAACATGAAACCTACGCAGGTCGCCGCGCTGGGGCAGGTCGTGCACGGGCGAACGGCGGAAGCGGGCCAGAAGCTGGTGTCAGCCGGCGAGCACGGCGACGAGATGTTTCTCGTGATGCGCGGCGAGGCGGAAGCACGCCTGCGGACGACGTCCCATCACCACAAGCGCCTCGCCAAGTACGGACCGGGCACCTTCTTTGGCGAGATCGCATTTCTCGATCTCGGCCCACGGGCCGCGGACGTGTTCGTCACGCAGCAGTGCGAATTCCTGGTGCTGGACCGCGCGGCCCTGGAGCGCCTCGAGCGCGAGAATCCGGGCGCGGCAGTGGCATTGCTGATGGCGCTGGGCAAGATGCAGGGGCACCACCTGCGCCATTCGGCCGAAGAGGTGCAGCGCCTCGCGCAGTGGTAGCGCAGCGGTCGTGTTTACGTTGCCTGCAACGAGATTGCCACGCACACCGCCACGCTGCGCTCGCGGCTAACGGCTCACCGCAATGACAGCCCCAGTTGTCATCGCGGGGATGCGGCGCTGACGAAGCGATCCCGCGGCGGGCGCGGTCATGTCTTGGGCAACCGGCGCTGCGTTTCCTCGACGAGCTTCGCAACCAGTTCCGCGGCCGGCAGCGCGCGCGACATGCCCGCGCCCTGGCCGCCCCACATCGAGTAGTATTCCATGCGGTTCTGCTTCACCGCGGCTTGTCGCAAGTCGGCGGTGAGCGCATTCTGCACCGGGTAAGCAGGCACGTCCTTCTCGAACGGACGCATCCGCTCCACGAAGTCGTTGACGATGCCGCGCGCGTAGCGGCCGGAGAAAGTCCGCGTCAGCCGCGTGCTGTCGTCCGTCGCCGCCAGCAGCCTGCGCTTGTATTCGGGGTGTATGCCCGATTCGGCGCAGGTAAGAAACGCCGTTCCCAGTTGAACCGCCTCCGCGCCGAGCGCAAAGGATGCCGCGATTCCGCGCCCGTCCATGATGCCGCCGGCAGCGATGACCGGGATCTTCACCGCATCGGCCATCTGTGGCACGAGCGCCATCAAGCCGATCGCGGAATTCTCGAAGTCGCCGAGGAACGTGCCGCGGTGCCCACCTGCTTCGAAACCCTGCGCACAGACGAAATCGACTCCGGCGGCCTCACACGCACGCGCCTCCGTGGCCGTAGTGGCAGTCGAAATCACGATGCTGCCGACGCCTTTCAGGGCAGCGACGGTTTCCCGGTCGAGTAGATCGAAGGCAAAGCTTACTACCGGCGGCTTGGCCTCCAGCAGCGCATCGTACTGGGCGCGGTTGTCTTCGCAGAAGCGGGGAGGAAGCGCGGCGGGATCGAGTCCCAGCGCCTGCTTGAACGGGGCGAGGCGCTGCGTGGCCTCCGCCAGCTCTGCTTCGCCGGGATGCGGGGTGCCGAGCACGAAGAGGTTCACATTGAACGGTTGATCGGTGAGCGCGCGTATGCGGGCGATGCTCTCTTTGATCGCCGCCGGCGACGACATCGCGGCGCCGAAGGAGCCGAGCGCCCCGGCGTTGCTGACTGCCGCGACCAGCTCGGGCGTCGTCGCGCCACCCGCCATGGGTGCCTGGATGATGGGGTACTTGATGCCGACCTTCGATGTGAACCGCGTTGGAAAATTGCTCACGACACCCCCACCTTAATCCTTCCCCATCAAGGGGAAGGAGAGTTTTTGCTATTCCACCATGCCCAGGCGCCCGTTGTGCGAACCCATGTACCACAGTCTGCCGCTCGCGTCGGTAATCATCTTGCGGATGCCGACGTTGGACGACGGCAGCTGCACCACGCGCATCTGCCCGGTCTTCGGATCGAGGCGCACGACGGTGTCGGTGTTGATTTCATTTGCCCACACCAGGCCTCCGCCATCCACCGTGACGGCGTAGGGGCCGGCGTCACCGGCGGGCATCGGATACTCCTTCACGATCTTCATCGCGCCGGGATCGATCTTGGCGAGTTTGCCGTTGCCGTAGTAGGTAACCCACAGCATGCCATCGGGCGCGGTCGCGACACGGCGCGGGCGCGAGCCGCGACCTGTGTCTACCTCGCTCACCTGGCCGGTCCGGGGATCGAGCTTGCCCATTTTGTTGTCGCCCATGCGGCAGACCCAGACGTTGCCCGCCTTGTCGAGGGCGAGCCCATATGGGCCGCCGGGCATCGGAAATTCCTTGATCGCGCCCGTCCTGGTGTCGAGGCTTGCCACCTTGTCGCCACTCTGCATCGTGAACCAGATCGTGGAACCGTTGTCGGTGATGATCAGCGTGTGCGGGCCGCCGCCACCGGATGGGGTCTTGTATTCCACGATCCTGCCGCTTGCCGGATCAAGCCGGCCGATGGTGCCGTTGCCGTTGCCGGTGCTCCACGCGATGCCGGCTTTGTCCACCAGCACTCCGTGCGGGCGGTGACCGGACGGCATGTCCCATTCCTTGAACGTCTTCGTCTTCGGATCGAAGCGTGCGAGCTTGTTGCCGCTCATCACCGCGATGAAAATGCTGCCATCCGGCGCGGCAGCGGGATCGCGCGCGAAGCGCGGCGTGGGCACCGGCCATTCGGTGACCTTTCCGGCGAGATTGGGATGCGCGCCCGGTGCGATGCCGTAGTTCGATCCGCCCGCGAGCGCGGCGAGCGGCGCCAGAGTCAGTATCCAGGTCAATTGCATCATTGTGGTCACCTCAAATCGGTCACGCCTCATCAGTCACGATTCATCAGTCACGCCTCATCGGCCACGCCTCATCAGTCACGCCTCATCAGTCACGATTCACCAGTCACGCCTCATCAGTCACGCCTCATCGGTCACCAGCCACTTTCCTTTCCACCGTGGCGTCCGCTTCGCCGAAAACGCGTCGATGAACTCTCCGGTGAGCAGCACCTCCAGCGCGCGATCGCCGGTTGCGGCAGACGCGTGAGGTTCACCATGACCCGGCTGCAGACGAGCCGGCGCGCGATACGAATCGGTTCCGATGCTGCTATTATAAGTTGGCTGGTGTCCGGTGTTGGAGAAAAGCTTGTCGACGAACCGCATCACCAAGGCTTTGGAGGTCTGCTGCGGCCTGGTGCTGACGATGGCCGTGTTTTCGGTAGTGGTGGCGCACGCAGCCGAACGCCGGCTGGCGCTCGTCATCGGCAACAGCGCGTACAAAAACGCCCCCCTCGTCAATCCCGGCAATGACGCGCGCGCCGTTGCAGCGGTACTGCGGGCGTCGGGCTTCACTGTCATCGAGCGGCGCAATGTGAATCAGGCCACGATGCGGCAGGTTGTCCGCGAGTTTGGCGACGAGCTCGCGAAAGGCGGACTCGGACTGTTCTATTACGCCGGTCACGGCGTGCAGATCCGGGGCAGGAACTTCCTCATACCGGTCGGCAGCGATATCCAGCGCGAGGACGAAGTGCGGGACCAGGCGGTGGACGCGAGCCTGGTGCTGGAGAAGATGGCGAGCGCCAAGAACACGGCCAACATCGTGATTCTCGATGCCTGCCGCAACAATCCGTTTACGAGCAGCTTCCGGTCGGGGGCAGCAGGACTCGCGGTGATGGATGCGCCGGCGGGAACCCTGATCGCCTTCTCCACCGCACCGGGCCAGGTCGCCGCCGACGGCACCGGCGACAACGGGCTTTATACGCAGCACCTCGTCACCTACATGCGCGAGCCGGGGCTCAAGGTCGAGGACGTGTTCAAGCGAGTGCGCGCCGCGGTGCGGCAGGGATCCGGCGGCAAGCAGATCCCGTGGGAGAACACCTCGCTGGAGACGGATATTTACTTCAGGCTGCCCGATGCGACGGCAGTGGCGGAGGATCAGCAAGAACGCGCCCGGGAACAGCAGGCGGCGATTGATCGCGCCGTCAAGGAGGCGCTCGCGCGCCAGGCACAGCAGGCATCTGCGACCGACCGGGCGAGCATCGAGCACGAGATTGCACAGCGCGTGGCCGCGGAGCGTGTCGCGCTGGAGCGCGTAGCGGAGCAACGCATCGCGGCGATCGAGAAGACGTTGCACCAGGCTTCTTTTGCGCAGCCAGCGGTGGATACGAAAGCGGCGCCGCAAGCGGTGCAGCGGACTGTGGCAGCGCCGGGCGGCGCGACCGCGGGCGCCATCGAGCGCTCCGCGGTACTGCCAAAAGTGAAGGATGGATGGCTCTACAAAATAACCGACCGCGAGTACGGCAAGGCCGAAGAGCGCCAAGTCGGGCAACGGGTCGAAGCCGTGACGGACCAGGAGATCCATCTGAAAAGCGGGCGCAAAGTCTTGCTGCGGCTTACGTCCGCCTGGAACCCTTTCTACATCGTGCCGCGCGACGGCGTGCCGCGTACCTTCGACCCGTTCATCCCGCTGTACTCGTTCCCGCTCGAAGCCGGCAAGTCGTGGGAGGGAAAATACGTCCAGACCCGGGAAAACGGGCGCACGTTCAGCCACGACGCGACCGTGACTGCCGTGGCGTGGGAGGATGTGACGGTTCCCGCAGGGACCTTCAAGGCGCTGAAGATGACCGGTATCACCTGGTACCGGCGTACCGATGCAGGGAAGGGCGGCGCGGGGAAGATCGTCTCGAACTACTGGTTCGTGCCGGAAGTGAAGCGGCCGGTGAAAATCGAGATACTCAACGTCGCGAACAACCGCATCGTCCACCAGGACCAGACGTGGGAACTGCTCAAGTTCCGGGTACGGTAGCAACGCCGTTGTCGCTCGCGTGGATTCTGAATTAATCGTTTTGCAAACCTTCGCGCGCGCCGCGCTCTGCTAAACTGCCGCGATGTTCAAGCGCACGCTTGTCGCGGCGATTCTCACTGCAGGCGCCGTGCTCGCTTTGTCCGGCGTCTTCGAACCGCTCGACGCCCGGTTTCGAGATTTCCAGTTCAGCATGCTTCGCTCATTGTCGCCGCAGCCCGCTGCGCGCGATGTCGTCATCGTCGGTGTAGACGAGGAGACGATTCGCCGGCTGCCGGAACCGGTCACGCTGTGGCACCGGCACCTCGGACGGTTTTTCAGCGCGATGGCGGCGGTGCAACCCGCGGCGGTCGGTGTCGATATCGTGCTCCCTGATCGCAGCTTCGAGGCGGTCTTACCGGGCTCGGACAAGCTGCTGATGATGGGTCTGCTGCAGGCGCGGCGCGCCTATCCGGTGGTGCTCGCGCTGACGGTCGATCCCGCGGGCAAGCCGCGCCCCGTGTATCCCCCCTACCTCGCGCTCGCCGGGAGCGGTTACGCGCTTTTTCCCCTCGATCGCGATGGACACGTCCGGCGCTATGACGAGCAATTGCCGGGCGCCGCTCAGCCTTTGCCGCTGCTGGCGGGCCAGATGGCGCGCGCCATGAAAATCGAGCCGGGCAAGGGGTATATCGATTTCTGGCGCGGAACGCCTTTCGATTACGTTCCGTTTCACCAGGTTCTGCAGTGGTCGGAAGAAGGCAACGAAAAGGCCCTCGCGCAGGCATTTCGCGGGCAACCGGTGCTCGTCGGCATGGTGCTGCGCTACGAGGACAGGCTGCGAGTACCGGTGCCCATGGCGGCGCGCGAGGAACCCGAGGCTGTCGACGCGCCAGGCGTCATGCTGCATGCCCAGGCCCTGCGCAACATGCTGGGCGCCGGGTTCATTCAAGCCGTGCCTGCGCCGGTGACGATGACGATGATCGCGACGGCGGGCCTGCTGTGGTTCGTGGCGGGCGGCGCGGTGTTCGTCGCCGCGCTCTTCGTGGCGTTCGCCCTCGGGCTCATTGCGGCGTCGACGTGGCTCGTGACGCAAGGTCATTTTCTGCCGGTCGCCGCCATCCTGCTGACCGCGCTGATCGCTCTGGGAGGCCGGCACGCGCGGGACACCTGGGAACACCTGCGCGAACGCCGGCGCCTGCGCGCATCCTTTGCCGGCTACGTGAGTCCGGGCGTGATGCAGGAGATACTGGCGGGCCGCATCCAGCCGGAACTGGGGGGAACGAAACAGTTCGTGTGCGTGATGTTTTCCGACATCCGCAACTACACCACGCGCAGCGAGGCGATGACGCCGGAACAGGTGATACGTTTTCTCAACCGCTACTTCGAGGAGGTGGTGGGCCGCATTCACGAGCGCGGCGGCAGCGTCACCAGCTTCATCGGCGACGGCATCATGGCGGTGTTCGGTTCGCCCAATTCTCTGGCCAGTCCGTGCGACCAAGCATTCGAGTCCGCGCGCGAGATGCTGCAGTACGTGGCCAGGCTGAATGCGCAGCTTACTGCGGAAGGCGAGGTTCCCCTCGAAATCGGCATCGGGCTGCATGCGGGCGAAGCCGTGGTGGGCCATGTCGGGTCGGCTTCACGCCACGACTACACCGCGATCGGGGATGTGATCAATGTCGCGGCGCGCATCGAGGGCTTAAGCAAGGAAGCCGGGTTCCGCCTCATCTGTTCGCGGGTGGTGACGGAACGCCTGTCGGCCGGCGTTACGCTCGTGGCATTGGGCCCGATGGCGATCAAGGGGCACACCCCGGTCGAGGTTTACGGTTTCGACAAGGTATAGACCATTCGCCCCCCCGCTTGCTGGGAAGTAAAAGCCGCTCCCTTCCGCTTTGCGGGAAAATAACAGCCGATCCCCTCCTCTTTGCGAGAAAATAACAGCCGATCCCTTCCCACGTTTGCGGGGGAGGGTTAGGATGGGGGTAATTTCCGGTTGCGTGAACCCGGAGGAGAACAGTCATGCGAACGAAATCATCTGGTGCATTGGCGTTTCTTGCCTTCTGCTTGCTCCTGATCGGATGTCCGGTCGCCGCCAGCGCGCAAAGCGTCGCGATGGCCACCGATGTTGCCGGGACGGTGACCTCCGGCGGCAAGAGCGTCAGCATCCTTTCTGAAATCGCCGCCGATGCCCGCGTCGACCTCGCGGCAGGCGCGCGCCTGGTGGCGGTGTACCTGCAGGCCGGGGACGAATACGCTTTCACCGGCCCGGCGCAGGTGCAGTTCCGTTCGCCCGAGCCGCAGGTCTTGAGCGGCGCCAAGCCGCAGAGGCGCGCGAGCCCGCTTGGCAGGGGCGTCGCGGTGAAGCCCGTCAACGTGGCACAGGGGGCGTTCGTGATGCGCAGCGGCCGCAACACCGCGCGCATCAAGCTGTTCACGTTGGCGGGGACGAAGAGCCTCAGCGCTACGCCAGAATTTCGCTGGGAAGAAGTGGAGCCGGACACCCAGTACCGGTTCGAACTCACCGACGAAACCGGCAAATCCTTGCTTGAGACGACTTTGAAGGGAAGCTCGCTGAGTCTCCCGCCTTCGGTGCAACTGCGCGACGGAGGAAGCTACATGTGGGAGCTCGCGGCGCGTCTCGCCGACGGCCGCCGCTACGTGAGCACGGGCGACTTCAGCGTCGCGACCGCGGACGTGCGCGCGCGCGCCGAATCCATGCGTCCCGCTTCCGGCGCGCCAGTCTCGCAGCGCGTCGCCTACGCCGCGTGGCTCGAAGACATGGAACTCAGGGACGAAGCGCGGAAGTATTGGCGGGCGCTCGCAGCAGAACGGCCTGACGATGCGAAGCTGAAGGCACTTGCCGCAGAATAGTATCTACGATCACTTTTTTGCGGATACGACCTTGACGGCGATTTCTTCGAGTTTCTTTGCTCGGATAACATGGCCGTCGAGGCCGGCCTGCTTGATGCCGCCGCCGTAGGCGACGGTCATGAGCTGCGAGTAGTAGGTCACCGGCATCGCGAACTTGGTGCCGTGCCTTTTGTTGATCTTGCCCTGGTAGATTTCGACGTTGGCCTGGCATAGCGGGCAGGGCGTCACGATCATCTCCGCGCCGTGGTCGTAGGCCGATTCGACGATGTCCTTGATCTGCTACGTGCTACGATTGGCACTTCACGCACGAGTGGAACAAAGGTCATGACACTCCGCAACATGAGACCGAACCGGACTTTGCCGCGTCGCCGGCCGCAAGCATAGGAGCGGGGACGGCACATGTCCCAATTCCGCTTCGCTCATGCCGGCGCCGCCGATTGGCGCGAGGCGGCGCAGTCGTGTCTTTCCCAGCTCGGCACGGGCGCGGGAAATCTCGGTTTTCTGTACGTCACCGACATGCTCGCGGACCAACTCGCACCGTTACTTGCCACGTTCAAGGAGGAAACCGGTGTCGAGCACTGGGTCGGTACGGTCGGCATCGGCGTGTGCGCGGCCGGCCGCGAGTATCTCGACGAACCGGCCATGGCGGTGATGATCGGCGAGTTCGAGCCGGGGGCCTTCCGGATTTTTTCCGGCGTGGCGACCGAAGAGCAGGCCGACGCCGTGCAGTTGAGGTGCGGCAGGACGCCGCCGCACTTCGCCATCGTGCACGCAGACCCGTTGAATCCGCACGTGCGGGAACTGGTGCACCGCCTGGCCGACCGGATGGAGAGCGGGTTCCTCGTGGGCGGTCTCACCAGTTCGAGGCGGCAGAATCTGCAGATCGCGGAAGAGGTGACCGAAGGCGGCCTGTCCGGTGTCGCGTTCTCGGACGCGGTTGCGATCGCGACCCGGCTCACGCAGGGTTGCTCGCCGATCGGCCCGAAGCACGTGGTGACCGCGGGCCAGCGCAACGTGATCGTGAGCCTCGATGGCAAACCCGCGCTCGAAGTGTTCCAGGAGGACATCGGCAAGACGCTGGGGCGCGATCTCAACCGCATCGGCGGCATCGTTTTCGCGGGCCTGCCGATCGCCGGCAGCGACACCGGGGATTACCTGGTGCGCAACCTGGTGGGGATCGATCCGGGCAACAAGATGCTCGCGATCGGCGAACTGGTGGAAGCCGGCGCATCGGTCATGTTCTGCCGCCGCGACCACGGCACTGCGCGCGACGACATGGCGCGCATGCTCGAAAGCATCAAACAGGGACTTTTTTCCCGTCCGCGCGGCGGCGTCTATTACTCGTGCCTTGGGCGCGGCGCCGGCCTGTTCGGACCCGATTCCGCGGAACTGAAGATGATCCGCGATGCGCTGGGCGATTTTCCGCTGGTGGGATTTTTCTGCAATGGCGAGATTTCGCACAACCGCCTCTATGGCTATACCGGCGTGCTGACCCTTTTCGTATAGGTGCTGGCAGCCGGCCCCACGCCGGCTCGAGAACTCCCATGTTCGGCACGCGTCTCATCAGCGAACTCAATATCACCTGGCTCGACCTGATCGCGGTCGGTTTCCTGGTCGCGGGGTGGGTCGGTTACGTAGCGTTCGCGGGGCGGCAGCGCACGCGGGTGCCGAGCCTGCAGAGCGCCATGGACGGCTTCCGGCGCGAGTGGATGGTGCGCATGATCGAGCGCGACAACCGTATGGTCGACGTCAACGTGATGCGCAATCTCACGCGCAGCTGCCAGTTCTTCGCGTCCACCACCATGCTGATCCTCGGCGCGCTGATCGCGTTGATGGGCTACGTGCAGCAGGCGCTCGACGTGGTGCGCGAGCTGCCCTTCACCGTGCAGGCCTCGCACCGGCTGCTCGAGATGAAGATCGTGCTGCTGGTGCTGATCTTCGCCTACGCGTTCTTCAAGTTCTCGTGGGCCATACGGCAACTGGGCTTCGGCTCCATACTGATCGCGGCGGCGCCCAAACAGCCCAAGGAGAACCCCGAGCAGCATGCGGTGCACATCAACCGCATCGCGCGCATCGCATCGTACGCCGGCTCGCATTTCAACAACGGTCTGCGCGCCTACTACTTCGCGCTCGCCGCGCTCGCGTGGTTCCTGCACCCGTGGCTGATGATCGCCGCCACGCTATGGGTGGTGCTGGTGCTCTACCGGCGTGAATTCGGTTCGAGGACGCTCAAGGCGATGATGGAGGAGGACCGTTCGCCGACGCTGAAGCCGTGACGAGTCCGGGAGGGTGCGTCGCGCTCGCTTTTCAGCAACCTGACATCAGTTGCCGTGCGAAACCCCGGCGGTCGCGCACCGACCTATTGACCGAGACCGTTACCGCGGAGAGCGGATTCCCGCGCCGGATCTGCGCGACGGCAAGGGTGTCGCCCCGCGTGCCGGGAGAGTCGCGCACCACGACTTCCATGTCGGACTCGCCGAGCAGGCGTTCCTCGGCCGAGACGCCGCCGCCGCGCGCCTTGGCGTTGCGTCCGATGCAGATCGCCGCCGAGTAGGGTGTGTGCGCGCTGGTGAAATTGAAGCGGTCACCCTGTTCGATCGCCTGCTCCGGCGTCTGAGCGCATCCGGCGAGTCCGAGCACGACCAGTGCTCCGATCAGCCCTGCGAATTTACACATGATTTTCTCGCGACCTCGAACCGGAAGGACGTTTCCATTCTAGCATCCCGCTTTTCAGGGATGCCGCGAAATTCGCCGGCGTGCTGCCAGCTGCTGGCGGGACAAGGCGCCGTACAAAAAAATGCCGCCGGCAGGAGCCGGCGGCGGGATTCGAATGCCGGGTATTACGCGGCGCGGCGTTGGGCTTTGGCCGCGGCGTCGCGCGCTTTCTGGGGCAGACCGGTCGCTTCGAGGTCCGCGCGCATTTCCTTCTTCTCTTCCTCGGTCATCTCGGTGCAGGGCGGGCGCACCGGACCGCCGACCATGCCGATCAATTCCTGCCAGTATTTCAATTCCGCAGCCGGCGTGCGGCCGCCCGCGCGCCCGTAACCCGGAATCCACTTCGCGAGCACCTCGCGCAGCGGGTTGAGGCTGCGGCAGATCTCGGTCGCCTTGTTCATGTCGCCGGCGAGCGCCGCGCGGGTGTAATCGTTGACCGGGGTGTAGCCGGGCACCTGGTAGAGATGCGGGCAATAGTTGAGCAGCCAGTGGTCGCCGCACACCGACAAGCTGTGGAGCCACGGCGCCTCGTCGGCGACGCTTATTTCGAGCTGATTGCGCACCGCCGCGCGCAGACCCTGCGTAGGAACGGGTTTGCCGACGCCCTGCTTGAAGGCGCAGATGTTCGGGATCTTTGCCAGGCGTTTGGCGAGGCTGGCCGAGATCGGATGCGTCGCTTCGGTGTTGAACAACACGACGCCCATGTCGATGCGCTCGCAGATGAAGCGGAAGAATTCATACACGGGTTCGTCGCCGCGCGCCGCTACGTACGGGGTGAGAACGATGGCGAAATCGATGCCGACTTCCTCGGCGTGGCGCACGAGCTTGATGACGTCGTACGGGTTCTGGTGGTGGCAGCCGGCGATCAGGGGAATGCGCCCCTTGGCCACTTCGACGTTCAGTTCCATGACGCGCATGCGCTCTTCGTTCGTCATCGCCCAGAATTCGCCGACGTTGCCGAGGCAGTAATGGCCTTCGAGATTGAGTCCGGAGATGCAGGTCTCCAGGTTCGCCTTGTTGCCGGCTTCGTCGAGCTTGTCGTCGTGGGTGAATGCGGTGGACAGCGCCGTCCAGACGCCCCTCAGCATCTGCTTGGCGGCGTCCTTGGCCTCGTGTTTGCGGTATTTCATGGATACCTCCGTCCTGATGGATACGCGGGTATGTTGCGGGCGCACAGAATAGCAGATCGTCCCCGAGGCTGCCACACGACTTTGGCTGGCCGAATTCCCCCTTGTGCCGTCGATTCCATTATTCGGACGGGGCCACGCAAACGGCGAGGGCGCGCGCGGCAGCTTCGATCGCGGGATGCCCGTACGTCAAACGCGCACCAGAGCGCGGTCTGCTGCTCGAACGCTGCCCGGCGGTCGTTGCGTGGATCGGCCGCTGCGAAGCGCTCCCCGGTTGCTCAAGCTGGATCAATCACTTCGCTTGTGGCGGTTGGATGTGCAGACGTGCATGGGCTTGTATCCCCCAAAACATGGGTTTAGCATGACTCACGCTCGGTCACTCACCTGTCATCGGACGATGAGAAAAGAGGGGTCGGTCGATGAAGCGGAAATGTCTATTGGTATTCGTGCTGGCCCCGGGGATGCTTGTCGTACCCGCGGCAGGAAATACGGAGATCGATAAGCTCCTGGCGCTGGACAAGATATGCGACGAGGTGAGACAGGCGAAGCTCAAACCGCTCCGCGCGGCAATGGTCGAGAAGTGCGTAAGGGAAGAAAAGCGGCCACGGTCAATTTGTGAGGTTGAGATGAGCACGTACGGTGAGGGTGGCTCCAGTGCGGCTACTGGCGCGACGGTCAATCGAAAATTTTCCGATTTGCCGGAGTGTGTCGCCGCAAGAAACGCTTGGATCGAACGTGATCGACGCAACCAAATCATCGGAATCTCGAGTTTCAACAGAATCTGGCACGGCTGCAAATCGCCGTCGTTTTGCGGCGAGTTACGGCGGTGACGCCTGACGAGAGGGAATCATGAGCACGCTTGAACACGCGATCGCGATCGCCGCGAAAGCGCACGAGGGCCAGGTCGACAAGGCCGGCGCGCCGTACGTGCTGCACCCGCTGCGGATGATGTTGCGGCTCGAAACCGAGGCCGAGCGCATCGCCGCCGTGCTTCACGACCTGGTGGAGGACTGCGAGGGGTGGTCGTTCGACCGGCTTCGCATGGAAGGCTTCTCGGACGAGGTCGTCACGGCCCTCGATTCGGTCACAAAGCGTGACGGCGAATCCTACGAGGATTTCGTGCGCCGCGCGGCGGCCAATCCCATCGGCGCTCGTGTCAAGCTTGCAGATTTGAACGACAACTGCGATCTGACCCGGATCGCCAGTCCCACCGCCCGCGATCACGAGCGAATTGCCAAGTACCATCGAGCCATCGCATTGCTTGAGGCATTGTCCTCCCAAAGCGCCGCCGACTCCGGCTCCCGTTAAGCCTGCGCGAGCGTTTCAACGGTGCGCCGATGAAGCACACGGGCAAGGTGCTCTGCCTCGAGGCCTCGGGCGCGGGGCTCAATGCGGCGTCGGTGACTTACAAGCGTCGCTGGTTCGAATAGCGCCGGCTATGCGGCCGGGGGAGCGGCGTCTCCCGGCCCCAGTGCGCGCTGCATCAGCACGGAATCGACCCAGCGGTTGAATTTCCAGCCCACCGCGGGCAGCAGGCCGACGCGCGCGAAGCCGAACTTCTCGTGCAGCCTGATCGACGCCCAGTTCTCGCTGTCGCCGATCACCGCCACCATCTGGCGGCAGCCCGCCGCCGCGCATGCCTCGATCAGCGGTGCGAGCAGCGTGCCGCCGATGCCTTGTCCTGCGCACTCGTGGTGAACGTAGATCGAATTCTCGACCGTATAGCGGTAGGCGGGGCGCGTGCGGTAGGGCACAGCATACGCGTAGCCGGCGAGCCGCCCGCCGACTTCCGCGACGAGATAAGGCAGGCCGAGCGAAACCACATTTTGATGCCGGCGCGCCATTTCCGCGGCATCGGGCGGATCGACCTCGAACGACGCGAGCCCGTGCAGCACGTGATGAGCGTAGACCGCGGCCACGTGCGGGATGTCGTCGTGGCGCGCGCTGCGAACGTGGACGCGCTCCGAAGCGCTCGCCGGCGGCCCGCTCACGCGCAGTTCGCTACCACTCTTGCTGCGTGCGGTAACGTGCGTAGTGGGCGAGCACCCTCGGCACGTAGCTGCGCGTTTCGGGGTAAGGCGGCACACGGTTGCCGGCCTGGACGACCGCCGCCTCGCCCGCGTTATAGGCTGCGAGCGCAAGCGACAGGTCGGCCCTGAACATCGCGATCAGGTCGCGCAGGTAACGCGCGCCGCCGCGCAGGTTCTCGCGCGGGTCCCAGATGTTCTTGACCGCGTAACGCTGGGCGGTATCGGGCATGAGCTGCATCAGGCCGGCGGCGCCCTTGGGTGAAAGGGCGTGGGCGTTGTAGCCGGACTCCACGGTGATCACCGCGTGCAGAAGCGCGGCGTCGAGTCCATGTTCCTTCGCGATCGCGCCCACCAGCGGCGCAAGCTGCCGGCGCTGCGCGACGTTGACCATTCCGTCGGGCCCCGCCCGCGCAGAGAGTTCCGGGGTTGCGGCCGGTGCTTCCGCGGACGCCGGCGGCTCTTTCTTGAACAGGTAGTAGCGCTCGTGGACCTGATAGCTCGCGATGTGCGCGACCCCGCGCTCGTCGACGAAGCCCCAGATATCGGCCGCGGCGGATCCGGCCAGGGCAAAGATGGCGGCGGCGAGAGAGGTTCTGGCGGCGGCGTTCATCGTATCTCGTCAAGGGCGGCCTGCACGTGGGATTCTACTATATCAATGTGCCGCCAGTGCTCTGATATAGTCACGCATTCGATTCTGCCGCAGGGAGAATACGCCATGATGCGTGCATTGCATGCAGGCAGTCGCACCGGCCGCATGCTCGCATGGCTGGTCGCGATGCTGCTTGCCGGTTGCGCGGCCCTGCAGGAGGAACCCCCGCCGAAGTACCTGTGGATCGTGCATGACCGGGACCGCAGCGACGCCGACCGGGTCATCGATCTGCGCCGCAAGCCGGAGAAGCTGCTGGAGTTCTGCGACGTGAGGCCCGGCATGCGCGTGCTGGACCTCTCCGCCGGCCGCGGTTACAACACGGAACTGCTCGCGCGCGTGGTGGGCCCGACGGGCGTGGTGTACGCCCAGCACAGCCGCTTTTCGAGCGGGAACAGGGCGGTCAGGTCGGCGTTCGAGGAACGCCTGAAAAAGCCCGTCATGAAACGCGTGGTCTATCTCGCGCGTGACTTCGAGGACCCGGTGCCGCCGGAGGTGAGCGGGCTCGACCTCGTCACGTTCAATTTCAATTATCACGATACCGTCTGGCTCGGCGTGGACCGCGCCAGGATGAATCGCGCCGTGTTCGAGGCGCTCAAGCCGGGCGGGGTGTACATCGTGGCCGACCACTCGGCGCGCGAGGGCGTGCTGGGCAGCGTGGCGAAGTCGTTGCACCGCATCGACGAGGCCCTGGTGCGCCAGGAGATCGAGGCTGCCGGGTTCAAGTTTGTTGCCGACGCCGATTTCCTGCGCAATCCGGACGACTGGCGCGATACGCTGATTTTCAAGTCGGAAGTGCCGACCGATCGATTCATCCTGAAGTACGTGAAGCCGTAAGCAGCGCGCCGGCGATTCATTGCGCGCCGGAATCTGAAGAGGAACAACGCATGAAGCAACTCATCGGGCGCGGAGCCGTGCTGCTCCTGGGTGCGGTGCTGGGACTGTCCGCGGCCTTGCCCGTGTGCGCGCAGGAAAAGGAACCCGAGCGCACCGGCGGCCCCTACGTGCCGACGCCGCGGGTGGTGGTGGACGAGATGCTGCGCATGGCGGGCGTGGGGGCGAACGATTACGTCATCGATCTGGGCTCGGGCGACGGCGTCATCGTGCTCACCGCCGCGACGCAGTTCAAGGCGCGCGGGTTCGGCGTGGACATCGATCCGGAACTCGTCAAGTTGAGCAATGCCGAGGCCAAGCGCCGCGGAATCGCCGATCGCGCGTCGTTCCAGGTGCAGGACGTGTTCAAGGCGGATTTGAGCCGCGCCACCGTGCTGACGCTCTATCTGCTGCCGAGCATGATGACCAGTCTGCAGTCCAAGGTCTTCAGCGAGCTCAGGCCCGGCGCGAGAGTCGTGTCCCACGACTATCACTTCGGCGACGACTGGCAACCCGATGACTACATCTCGTTCGACGTGCCGGAAAAGGAGGAAGTGAACGGCGTGCCGCGCGCCACGATCTACCTCTGGCGCATACCGGCGAACATCGCGGGCAAGTGGCAATTGAAAATCGACGCACCTGGCGGCGCCCAGTACGATGTCAACGTCAGGCAGAAGTTCCAGAAGTTCGAGGGCACGGCGTTTTCAGGCGGCAGGTCGGAGAAGCTGGAGCTTGCCGAACTGGAGGGGGAGCGCATCCGCTTTGCGTTCAATTCGGGCCCGGGCAGGCACGTGTTCCGGGGGCGCGTCACGGGCGATACCATGCAGGGCATGGTGGACCTCGGCACCGGCAAGGGCGCCGCGCGCTGGAGCGCGAAGCGGGCGGTCAATTGACCAGCAGAGGCGCGGGCAACGCTTCCACGATGGAGCGCCGGTGAATCATCTGGCCCAACGCGATGTCGTGGGCCGCGGCGTTGCGCGCGTCGGTCACGATGCGGCCGCCGGCAAGGAGCGCGGCATCGACGCGACGTGGATTCGCCAGCATCTCCCATAACGTCGCGCTGTGGCGCGGCGGCACGTAATCGAAGGTGACCCTCTCCGGCGCCGGCAGTTCGCGCGCGCCGGCCACGACGAAGCTGTTGACGTGAACGGCGCCCGGCCAGTGCGGGCGGTAGAGCGCGATGTGCGGCAGTTCCGCGCGCAGCGTCACCAGAAAGTGGGCGTAGGTCGACGGGCGTTGGAGATCCGCAAACGTGTTGAACACCGCGACGCCGTCCGGCGCGAGGCACGCGCGCAGTCCCTGGAAGAAATCGCGTGTGACCAGGTAATCGGGCGTTCCGTCGCCATGGAACAGATCCACGACGATCGCGTCGTAGCGCCGCGGACAGTTGCGGGCAAAAGTGCGCGCATCGACGTGGTGCACGCGCACCTTCGCCGGATCGAACCCGAAGAACTGCTGTGCGACGCGCAGCGAGTTGGGATCGATCTCGACTACTTCGGCCGCCACCCCGCGGCGCGCGAACTGGGTCGGCACCATGCCGGCGCCCAGGCCGAGCGTGAGCACCGAGCGCAGGTGTGGCCGGTAGGCGAGGGCGAGGGCTTCCAGCGCGTAGGTGTAAAACGATTCGGAGCGGCCGCGGGAATCGACCGTGTTCTGTACCAGGCCATCGTGGAAATAGAGGCGGTGAAACAGCCCGCTGTCTGCGTTCGCCTCGGTGCGCAGGATCTTCACCGTCCCGAACAAGGAGCTGTAACTCGCTTCGACGCGCCAGGCGCCGCCGCTGTATTGCACCGCCCCCTGGCGGCCGGTATAGGCGTCGGCATTCCACAATAACGCAAGCGCGGCGAGTGCTGCGACGACGGCGCTCGCGACGATCAGCGGGCGGGAGCGGGGCTGCGGGCTGGCGGAGAGCGCCGCGGCCAGCGAGAGCAGCGCCAGCGTCACCGCGACGATCAGGACCGCGGCGAAGTTGGTGAGATGCGGAATCATGGCGAAGGCGGTCACCAGCACGCCCGCAACCGAGCCGATGGTGCTCACGAAGAAAACCCGCCCCGCGCCGGCGTCGCCGGCGTGTTCGCGCGCCTGCCGCAACGCGATCGCAACCAGCAGCGGATTCATGGCGGAGGTCGTGGCGAGCGGCACGAACAGCAGGATGAGGCAGGCCGCAAACGAACCGAGGATGAGGCTCCAGCCGGCAAGCGGCAGGAACGCGTAGGGGTACACGAGACAGGCGGCGACGATCGAGAGCGCCGCCAGCGCGGGCAGCAGAGCGTAGAGCCCGATGAGCCGCTCCACGGCGCCCGTGCGGGCGGCTCCGGCGAATCTGCCGCCGGCCCAGTAGCCCAGCGCGAGCGATACCAGCGTGATCGACAGGATGCCGGTCCAGATGTAGAGG
>JACQGN010000214.1 GCA_016199545.1 Betaproteobacteria bacterium
ACACGGTGGAATTCGAGAAGCGCGGCATCCCGGCCACGATGTTCCTCACGCAGGTGTTCAAGAACGCGGCCACTTACCAGTTCCGCAACCAGGGCATGGACGGGCATCCCTTCATCGAACTGCCGCATCCTGTGAGTAACCTCACCACCGATCAGATGCAAGCACTCACGCGGCGTTACGTGGAGCAGATGGTTCGTCACCTCACCGCCTGACGGCTGGCGAGGCGATGATCCCGCAGCGGGTGCAATTGCGTTGCCTGCAACGAGATTGCTTCGTTTCGCTCGCAATGACAGGCTTTTTTGTCATCGCGAGGAGCGGGCGACGCGGCGATCCCGCAGCGGGCGCGCAATATGTGGCTGTCGTTCTTGAATTCAACCGTCTTTTTTCGACTGTGATCGAGCGGCGGGCGCTCGCGAGAGCAGGCCGCCCGAGGCCATGATGGCCGCGACGATCCAGAATATCGCCGGCAGTCCGAGCGCCGAGCCGACGAGGCCGAATACCACCGGCCCGGTCACGCGCACGAAATTGTTGGCCGTGAGCCGCAGCCCCAGCGTTTGTCCCGAGCGCCCCTCCGCCGAGCGGCTGAACATGAGTATGACGGTGAGCGGAATGCCGATGCCCATCCCCAGCCCGAAAAAGAACGAGACCAATCCGAGCACGAGCGCGTTGCCGCAGAATGGCACCAGTGCGTAACCGATCGCGCCCGTAGCGAACACCCAGGCAAGCAGTTTCTCGCCTTGCACGCGCTTCAGCAGTTGCGCGAGGAACAGGCGCACGATGAGAGCCGCTACCGCCAGCGTCGCAAGAACTGCGCCGATGGCGGAGGCCGAGAGCCCGATCGAGTGCGCGTAGATCGGCAGGTAAAACTGGAAGAGATCAGAACCCAGTTGCACCAGCCCGCTGACGACGAGCATGCGCTGCACCTCGCGGTCGGCCAGCATTTCGGCGCCACCCATTCCCCGCGCGGCGTCCGGATTGCCGGGCGGAAAGCGCCGCCCCCAGATCAGCACCAGCACCACCGCGATCAACGACTGGAACGCGATGACGAGGCACGCCGTGGCATGTCCCAGATGGTCGATGGAGAACCCGGCGAGCAGCGGGCCCACGAAATTTGTCAGCGCCCCGGTGATGCTGAAGTTGCTGAAGTCGCGCGGGCGGTCTTCCGGCCGGCTGGCCACCCCAATGACGTTCTGGAGCGTGACGTGGTAGAACGCGAGCGCAAGGCCGTTCAGCGCCGCGGCGATGTAGAACGCGTAAAGCGTCGCCACGAAATAGGGCAGCACCAGCGAAACCGCGCCGCAGACGGTAGCGAACAGCAGCAGGCCGCGCGCGCCCACGCGGTCGGCAAGCGCACCGATCGGCCACGACAAGAGCAGGGGAAAGAGGAACAGCAGGCCGCCGATGACGCCGATCGCCGAAGCCGGTGCGCCGATCTCCAGCGCGTAGAGCGTCAGCACGATGCGTGCCGCGGTCGCACCGACGAAGTTGAAAAACGTCAGGGCGAGGGCGAGATGAATGACCACTTGCGTATTGCGTTTGCCGGCACCCGCGGATTATAGAAGGTCGCGCCCCGGGCCAAGGGCGAAAAGGCCCGCCAACCACTCAAAGCGGCGTTCCCTCTGGTTCTACATCAACGCCGGAGGTGTCGAGAAGTTCCTGACTGATGAGAATCGGCGCCTTGAAGTGAATCGCGAGTGCGACGGCGTCGGAGGAGCGGCTGTCGAATACCTTCGCGGTGTTGCCCACGTTCACGGTCAGGGCAGCGTAGAAGATCTTGTCCTTCAGGGTGACGACTACCTGTGACACCTTGCCGTCGAATGCCTGGAGCACGCTGTGCATGAGGTCGTGCGTGAGCGGGCGCGAGGTTCTCTTTTTGGTCAATGCGCCGTGTATCGATTCGGCGACGATCGCATCGACAAAGATCGGAAGCGCCCGGTTATAGACCTTGAGCAGCACCACCGGCCCTGCGACAGTCGTTCGCACTTCGACGTTGTGGACGCGTACCTGCGCCGGCGCGCCTTGCGGCCCCTCGGCGGCAGCGCAAGGCGCCGGCAGGATAAGAAGGACGCCCGGCAATGCGCCGCCGGCTAGAAAACTGGCGAATTTTCCCATGGTGTTCCCCTGGCTATGACGGGCGCGAACCGCCCGGCGCGAGCGTGACTTCGAATGATTGCAGTTCGTCCGGGGTATTGATGTTGCTGAATGCTTCGGCCTGGTCATCGAACGCGACTTCGACCACATTGAGCTTTGCGTACCACGCATCTATTTTGCGTCCGCCCGCGGCGAGAAACGCGTTGAGACCGTCGAGCACCTGCTTGCGGCAGAGGCAGAACACCGGATGCGGCTGATCGCCGGTCCTCGCGACCGCGATCTCGGTATTCTCGCGTGAGAGCGCGGCATAAAGGCGCGCGATCAGGTCTCGCGGCAGAAACGGCGAGTCGCAGGGCGTGGTGGCGACGAGCGGATGGCGCGCCTCCGTGAGCCCGCGTTGGAGGCCGGCGAGCGGCCCGGCGAACCCGCCGATTTCATCCGGAATCACGCGATAACCCAGGTGTTCGTAGGTTTCGAGATTCTGATTGGCGTTGATCAGCAATTCGTCGACCTGTGGCTCGAGACGCTCGATTACCCATTGCACCAGCGGCTTGCCGCGCAGCACCTTCAGTCCCTTGTCGACGCCGCCCATGCGGCGCCCCTGGCCGCCAGCCAAAATCACTCCGGTGATTTTGGCTGTAACGAGATTCATATTATGGAATCCGAGATGCGGGCATGGAGGATCGACGCATGTTTTCGTACGGTCATGTACCCGAATCCCGAATTCATTATTCGAAAAGCGGCTCACGCCAGCATCGTCGCCGTGAGCCGCTTTTCGAATCGGTGCTTGCCGGTGAAGAGCAGGTAGTGCTTGTTGACCGCCCGCCCGAGCATGGTGATGCCGACCCTGTTCGCGATTTCGTAGCCCATCTGCGTGAGGCCCGAACGCGAAACGAGGAACGGGATCTCCATCTGTGCGGCCTTGATCACCATCTCGGACGTGAGCCGGCCGGTGGTGTAGAAAATCTTGTCCGAGCCGTCGATACCCTCGAGCCACATCTGCCCGGCGATGGCATCGACCGCGTTGTGTCGCCCGACGTCTTCGACGAACGTCAGGATCTCCGCGCCGTCGGCGAGCGCGCAGCCGTGCACCGCGCCGGCGCTCTTGTAGATGGTCTCGTGGCGCCGCACCGCGTCGAGCAGGCCGTAAAGGGTGTCCTCGGAAAGCCGTACGTCGTCGCGCAAGGTGATGGTCTCGATTTCGTCCATCAAGTCGCCGAACACCGTGCCCTGGCCGCAGCCGGTGGTGAC
>JACQGN010000229.1 GCA_016199545.1 Betaproteobacteria bacterium
CTTCAGCCCGTACGAGACATTCTCGGCCACCGTCATGTGCGGCCACAGGGCATAGTTCTGGAACACCATGCCGATGCCGCGCTCGTGGGGAGGCACGGCATTGACCACGCGGTCGTCGAAACGGATCTCGCCCTCGTCGGCGGCGTAGAAACCGGCCACCAAGCGCAGCAGCGTGGTCTTGCCGCAACCCGACGGTCCCAGCAGGGTGAAGAGTTCCCCCTCCTCGATCGCGAGGTTGACCCCGTTCACCACCGCCAGCGGCCCGAAACGCTTCGTGAGGTTCTCGACCGTGATGCGCATGGCTAGGAATTTGCCGGACTTGGTTCCAGCAAATTCCTTATTTCTTCTTCAGTTCCTCGGCAACGGACTCGATTTCCTTGCGATACTGCGAGTTGACCGCCTCATAGCGCTTCTGCGCGACGGTATCGTCGTAGATATTGACGACATCGACGTCGAAATAGGAGCGCAGTCCGCCGGTGAACTCGACCGCCATCTCCGCGTGCGAGCCGGGCTTGCCCTGGACCTTGTATTTCGGCGTGATCGGGAATACGCCCCGCTCCATCGCCACTCTCTGCCCGCGCTCGGACAGCAGGTACTCGATGAATGCCTGCGCCGCCTTGGGATGCCGGGTGCCGGCGATGATGCCGATCGGCTCGGGCGTGATCCACGCAGTCTTCGGCGCCACGAACTTGATGTCGTAGCCGGCGAGGCGATCCTCGAACGCCATGTAGCTCGGCACGGCGAACCCCGCCGCGAATTCGCCCCGCGCCACGACCGAAGGCACGTCACGGCTGCGAGCGGTGAAAATGCCGGTATTGCCGGCAAGGCGCTTCAGCCACGCCCAGCCCTTGGCGTCGCCGTCGCGCTGGAGGATCACCTCGTAGGTCGCGTGGCTGCTGGAGGAGCGCGTCGGCGCGCATTGCGCGACGTTTCCCTTCAGCTTGGGATGCAGCAGGTCGTCCCAGTCCTTCGGCACCGGCACCCCGAGACGCGCGAGCACCTTCGGGTGATACACCAGGCCATAGGGTTCGAGCACGGTGCCGATCCAGAACCCCTTGGGATCTTTCAGCGGAATGGGCTTGGGCTTGCCGATGCTCGCCGGAATCGCGTCGACCACGGCCTTGGGCAGATCGAGCTTCGCCAGCAGCTTCTGCTCCGCGAGCTTGTCGAAGAGCGCGCTCTCGCCGCCCCAGAAGATGTCGGCGTCGGGCCGGCCCTTCCACTCGACGATGCGGCCGTAAGCGACCGGCGTGCCGGCCGCGAGCGAACTCGTTTTCACGTTGATGTTCCATTTCTCCTTCGCGTACTTGGCGAAATCCGCGAGCGCCGGGTCGGTCAGGGTCCTCGCGACCGGTGTGATGAGGACCAATTCATTCTCGATCGGCTGTGCCACTGCCGGCCCTGCTGCCGTGAAGCCCGCTGCCAGCATCCCTCCGAGCAGTTTCCAGTATCGACTCATGGCACTCTCCTTGAACGTATGAGTTAACGGGAGAAACAGTAACACGTCAGCCTTCGCCCGCCTATCCTGCCCCTTCCCGGCACCGGGCCATTTGATTCAGGTCAAGCCCCGTGGACCCGGGGACATCCGCATGGCGTGCCGACGGCCCGGCCGGCACGATCAGGCCTTGCCAGAGAATTCGAACCGGTAGGGATGGGCAAGCAGTTGCGCGATGGTTTGGTCCACGTCGGCGCCATGATTCAGCACCTGATCGACGGCCAGCGTGATCGGCATGTCGACATCATCGCGCCGCGCGAGCGCCGCCACGCTTTCGGCGGAGTGCACGCCCTCCTGCACCGTCACCCGCTCGCCGAGGACGTCACGCAGCTTCCTGCCCTCCCCGAGCGCGATGCCGCAGGCGATGGCAAGCACGTTCTTGAGCACGCCGCCGATGTGCGTGCCGACGGCGTCGTCCGACAGGTAGGTGCGAAAGCGCGGGGTGCCGATCGCAGCGGCAAGCCGTTCGCCCAGGATGAGATCGCGGCACGCGAGCGTGACGCCGGTCGGCAGGTCGATCGCGATCTCGTTCGCAAACGAGGGGCCGGAGAGCACGGCAATGAGAGCGCCGGGCAGCGTCTCCGTGATGACCTGTGACATGAGGGCGCAAGTGCCACGCTCGATCCCCTTCGAGCACGTCACCACCGGCGTGCCGGGCTTGAAGAACGGGCGGAGTCGATTCGTCACGCCGCGCACGTGTTGTGCCGGCGGCGCAAGCAGCAGGAATTCCGCGTCCTCGGCCGCCGCCGCGAGGTCCGTCGTCGCGACGATCCCCGGAATGAGCGGCACGCCGCGCAGGAAGATCGGGTTCATGCGGTCGCGGTTGATCCACTCCACCACGTCCGGCTCGCGCGCCCACAGCACGACGTCGTGGCCCGAGCGCCGGATCACGCACGCGAGCGCCGTGCCGAACGCGCCCGCACCGATGACGCCTATGCGCGCCACCTTCGCTCCCGCACATCGCATCCTGCAAGTAACTTGCGCAGGTGCGTTGTCGTTGCGAGGCACGGCTTCGCGCCGAAGCAATCTCGTTGCGGGCAACGTGATCGCGCCCGCCGCGGGATCGCCGCGTCGCCTGCTCCTCGCGATGACTGATGCGCTGTCATTACGCCCTCACGCTCCTTGCCCTCTTTCCTCTTTCCTCTTTCCTCTTTCCTCTTTCCTCTTTCCTCATCCCTCATCGTTCATCCTTCATCCCTCTTCTTTCATCATTCATCATTCATCATTCATCCTTGACCTTATTGCTCCGCCCAGCCCTTGGCGCGCTCCACCGCCTTGTGCCACCCGGCCATGAGCGCCTGTGCGCGGTCGCGCTCCATTGCAGGCTCGAACTTGCGGTCCACCTGCCACTGCGAGGCGATCTCGCCGCTGTCCTTCCAGTGCCCCACGGCGAGGCCGGCGAGGTACGCCGCCCCGAGCGCCGTCGTCTCCGTCACTCTCGGCCGCACCACCGACACGCCGAGGACATCGGCCTGGAACTGCATCAACAGGTCGTTGCGCGCGGCGCCGCCGTCCACCCGCAACTCGGTGAGCCGCACGTTCGCGTCGGCCTCCATCGCGTGCAATACGTCGGCTGTCTGATAGGCGATCGCTTCCAGCGCCGCGCGCGCGATGTGCCCCGCCGTCGCTCCGCGCGTCAGGCCGTGAATCATGCCGCGCGCGTACGGGTCCCAGTGCGGGCTGC
>JACQGN010000230.1 GCA_016199545.1 Betaproteobacteria bacterium
CCTTCGATCTGGTTCCGACCGATGTAAGTGTTGGACCCGGAAACGCTGATCGCGCGTGCCGTCGTTCCTTCGGTGACCACATTGTTGTTCCGTACCAGCGCCCCATTTGTGAGCACGTTGATTCCGGTCGATGTTGCGCCGCGTGCCACGATGCTGTTGTGCAGGACCAGATGTCGGATCAAGCGCTTGGGATCGACGGCCGCACTCCTGTCCCGCCGGTAACCCACCACGATCCCGTTCGGCGTCTGGGGCGACGGAAGGGCGACGCCTTCCGTGGCCGTCACGATCTTGTTGTCCTGGATGACGATGAAGCCACCCCCGTCATCGCTGAGGTAGTTATCGAGGACCTCGATGGAGTTTCGGGCAGAGTTGGCGATCGTATTTCTGGCGATCCGCGCGTTGATGCCCGTCGTCCCAAACACGAAGATACCCTGGGCCATGGTCTTCGTCGGCGCCTCAGTGCTGAGCTCGATGTCGTTGTCTGCGATCGCCACCGTCCCCACTACGGCTCCAGGCTGGTATTGTCCCTTCTTGTCGATCGGAAGCAAGGTGCCCACCAACATGCCGTGCTGCAAGCCGATCTCTGGCCGGTTGGGGGCGGGACGCGGGCGAACGCCTGTGATCCTGTTCCCGGCGATCGTTACGCCGCTCGCATAGGCCAACCGGATGGGAGCCCATAGCGCCCCATCGAAGTGGATATTCTTGATCGCGATCTTCGGGCCCGGTGGCGGGGGCGCCTGAGCCGTCCGGGGACTGTGAAACGTCTGGTATCCACCCCGGACCGTCGTCCTTGGCGCTCCCGACTCGTCCGCCTCGCCGCGCACTTCGACATCCTTGGTGATCGTCACGCTGCCCTTGTCGCCGAAGTCGAAACGCCCCTTCAGCAGTACGGTGCCGCCTTGATCAACTGCCTTCTGCACCACCTGCACATCCACTGCCGGATCGCTTTTCCCTTCAACCGTCACGAGTTGACTCTCGGCTGCGCCGATCTGTGCCCACGCCAGAGTGACGCAGATGACAGCGAGGGTGAACGTATGGGATCGCGCTGATCTCGCCATTGCCGATTCCTTTCAGGTTGAGAGGCCGCCCGCCTGGCGGCCCTTCTGAACCGCCAGCTGTGCCGTACTGGTCCAGTGGTCGGATCGATTGCGGACCATGGCGTGCCCGGTTAGTCGCCGTAGGTGGTGCGGGACAAAGTCGCTTGGCCGTCGCGCCCCAACGTCAGCTTCCACACGTTATTGAATCTTTTCCCGTCGAAGCACTTGCGCGTAGCGCAAGGCAGGCAATCGCTGCGCTCTGCCGTGCAGGCGGAGTTTACCGGTGCGCCGATGCCGGCCAGAACGGGGTAAAGATTGCCACTGTTGCCAGCTACCACTGCGGTACTGCCGGCCTGCAAGGCCTTGAGCGCCGCGATCAGCGGTTTGATCGCCACCGCTCCACTGGTGCGGTTCCCCACGATCTTGCCGTCGAGTTCACTGCCGATCGGTGGAAACTGTTTGACTTGCAAGCCGCGCGCCCGCGCGAGCGGTGTCACCGTGTCGCGCGTTCGATCCGTGTGGGTCGCGTAGACATGCGCGATCGGTATTCCCGCAAGAAACGCCACCAATTTCTCGGCGCGGGCTCGGCCTTGGTTGGTGAGGGGCAACTCGGGATTCTTGAAGTCGGGTTCAGCGTGGCGAAGGACGTAGACGGTCGTTTTTTCGGCTTCCGGCGCGCCGCCGATTCCGGCGCAGGCGCCCAGAAGCGCGGCCGCGGCAAAGAGCGCACCCAAGCGCGACAGGGTGGCCCGGGGGTTTATGAAATGAATCAGAGTTCGCATCGCTTCCCTCCTCTCTTGGTGGCGCTTGCCTTCGCAATAGGCCTACCCGCAGAAGCGTCATCCGGAGGCCAAACCGGTCACTCACGCTTGTTTTCTGATCGCGCGGGCATATACTGGGCGACCGTGATTCAAGAAAGTCCTGCTCCCGCGTCCCGGAGCGAGGGGGCGGTCGGTTAAAGCATTTCACTGGAGGAGGTCACCATGTCGATTGCGTGTCCGGTCAATCTGGATCGGGATAAGCTCAGGTCCGAAGTGAGGGCCACCTACGCCAAGGTTGCCGAGAATCCGCACGGGGAGTTTCATTTTCACCGCGGTCCGGAGTATGCCGCGCGGCTCTTGGGCTACGATCTTGCGGAACTTCGTTCCCTGCCGCAGACCGCCACAGCGCCTTTCGCGGGGGTGGGAAATCCGTACATGATGGATGCGCTGCCATCGGGCGGAACCGTCGTTGACATCGGTTCCGGCGCGGGGATGGACTGCCTGCTCGCTGCGCGGCGGGTCGGTCCGACGGGTTCGGTCGTGGGCATCGACATGACTGACGCCATGCTTGCGCGGGCGCGTAGCGGCGCGGTCGAGGCGAACCTGCCCCAGGTCCGTTTCGAGAAGGCGGACATGACCGGGCTGCCGCTTGACTCGGGAAGCGTCGATGTCGTGGTCTCCAACGGCGTCATCAACCTCGCACCGGAAAAAGAAGCGGTATTCAATGAGCTCTTCCGCATCGTCAAGCCGGGCGGCCGGTTGCAGTTCGCCGATATCATCGTCGGCACAGAACTCTCCGAGGAGGTGCGAAGCAACATCGATCTCTGGACGGGGTGAATTGCCGGTGCTCTGCAGGTTGCAGAGATGATCGAAGCGCTTCAGCAGATCGGGTTCCAGGACGTTCGTGCTTGCCACTTCTTCAACAGTTTCGCGGGAACGACCAAGGAGGGCGTGGCCCGGAAATACGGGGTCCAAGGGGCCAACTTCATCGCCTACAAAGCGGCGTAGCCACATGCGGCTGTATTATTGAAGAGTCGTCGGCGCATGGAATATGCGTCGATAAACGGCATTTGCGCTTTAAAGAAGTAACTCAATCGAGCATCGCTCGACGTCAAGTTCTTGCGCGGAGGAGGGGACCCGCCGTGAAGTGCCCGCGCTGCCAGCATGAGAATCCGCCCGCAGCGAAGTTTTGCGTGGAGTGCGGCGCGGCGCTCGCCCGGAACTGCACCCGGTGCGGGGCCGCCATGCCTCCTGCTGCGAAGTTCTGCCCGGAATGCGCCCATCCGGCCGGCACGGCTCCGGCCACGCCGGCGAGCTACACGCCCCGGCACCTCGCCCAGCGGATCCTCGACTCCCGGAGCGCGCTCGAAGGCGAGCGCAAGCAGGTCACCGTGCTCTTCGCCGACCTGAAAGGCTCGCTGGAATTGATCGCTGACCGCGACCCCGACGAAGCGCGCAAGATCCTCGACCCCGTGCTCGAGCGGATGATGGAAGCCGTGCACCATTACGAGGGCACGGTGAACGAAGTGAGGGGCGACGGGATCATGGCGCTGTTCGGAGCGCCCCTCGCCCACGAGGACCATGCCGTGCGCGGGTGCTATGCTGCCCTGCGCATGCAGCAGGCAGTCCGGCGCTACACGGAGGAAGTGCGGCGCGCGTACGGAGTCGAGGTGCAGATCCGCGTTGGCCTCAACTCAGGAGAAGTGGTGGTGCGCGCGATCGGGGGCGACCTCCGCATGGACTACGCGGCAGTCGGACAAACGACTCACCTTGCAGCGCGCATGGAGCAATTGGCCACTCCCGGCACTACGCGGCTCACCGCCGATACGCTTGCGCTGGCCGAGGGCTACATCGAGGTGAAGTCGATCGGCCCGATTCCCGTCAAAGGCCTTGCACAACCCGTTGAGGCATACGAGCTGACCGGGGCAGGCGCCGCGCGCACCCGGCTCCAGGCGGCGCGCGCGCGCGGCCTCACGCGCTTCGTGGGGCGCGACACGGAGTTCGACCAGATTCGGCGCGCCGTGGAAGAAACGCGCGGGGGACGCGGCCAGATCGTCGCGGTCGTTGGCGAGCCGGGGGTGGGGAAGTCGCGGCTCTATTACGAATTCATCCATTCCCACCACGTCCAGGGGTGGCTCGTGCTCGAAGCGGGATCCGTGTCATACGGCAAGGCGACACCTTATCTGCCGCTCGCCGACCTGCTGCGCAGCTATTTCAAGATCGACGCGCGCGACGACATCCGCGGCATACGTGTCAAGGTGACGGGCGGTCTGCTCACGCTCGATGAGGCGCTGAAGGACACCGTTCCAGTCGCGCTGTGGCTGCTCGATGCGCTGCCGGATGACAGTCCGTTTTTCAAGCTGGACCCGGCCGAACGCCGCCGCCAGACGTTCGCCACAATCAAACGCATCCTGCTGCGCGAGAACCAGCTCCATCCCTTGATGCTCGTGTTCGAGGATCTGCACTGGATCGACAACGAGACGCAGGCATTCCTCGACAGCCTCGTGGAGAGCCTGCCTGCATCGCGCGTGCTGCTGGCGGTCAACTACCGGCCGGAATACCGGCACGGCTGGGCGAACAAGACTTACTACCGCCAGCTCCGCATCGACCCGTTGCCGCCGGAGAGCGCTGAAGATCTGCTCGATGCGCTTCTCGGTCCGGATCCGAGCACTGAATCGCTCAAGCGGCAGCTGATCGAACGCACGCAGGGCAGCCCGCTGTTCCTCGAGGAGAGCGTCCGTACGCTCGTGGAGATTCGCGCCCTGGTGGGCGAGCGCGGGGCTTACCGCCTCGCGCAGGCACCCGGCGCATTGCAGGTGCCGGCGACGGTTCAGGCCATCATCGCCGCGCGCATCGACCGGCTCGATCCGGAGGAAAAACGCGTGCTCCAGGCCGCCGCGGTCATCGGCACCCATGTGCCGTTCGCCTTGCTGCGCGCAATCGTCGACGTCGGTGAGGAAGCACTGCGGCGGTGCCTCGCTCAGCTCCAGACTGCTGAATTCGTGTACGAAGCCCAACTCTTCCCGGATCTCGAGTACGCGTTCAAGCACGCTCTGACGCACGAGGTCGCCTATGGGAGCGTGCTCCAGGACCGGCGGCGGGCGCTGCACGGGGCGATCGTGGAGGCGATCGAACGGCTCTACGCCGATCGCCTCCCGGAGCACGTCGAGCGCCTGGCGCATCACGCGGCACGAGGGGAAGACCTGCCAAAGGCAGTGCGATATCTCCGTGAAGCCGGATCGCGGGCGGCAAGCCGTTCGGCGAATCAGGAGGCGGTTGCCTATTTCGAACAGGCCTTGGCGTTTCTCGAGGCACTTCCCCAGACGACGGATACCCTCAACGAAGTGCTCGAGATCCGCATTGCCCTCGGGTCTCCGCTTGTTGCGCTTAAGGGGCCTGGATCCGAGGAAGTCCAACAAACGTACATGCGCGCGGTCGAGATGGCCGATCGACTTGGGGCGCACGCCAGGCGCTTCCCCGCGCTCTGGGGGCTGTGGTTCGTCAATTACAGTCGCGGGCGTTACCCCGAGGCGCTCGAGGCGGGCGAGCGGTTGCTCGAGGCCGCACGAAGTGAAAATGACACGGGCCAGCTTCTGGAGGCGCACCACTCTCTTTGGCCGACGCTGATTGCGATGGGCCGGCCATCGCAGGCGATGCCGCACCTTGAGCAGGGGATCGCCCTCTACGACCGCGAGCGCCATGGGAATTACGCAGAAATTTACGCCCACGATCCCGGCGCCTGCTGCCGCTGGCACCGCGGAATGGCGCACTGGCTGCTCGGCTATCCCGACCGGGCACTCAGCGGTACGCAAGATGCCTGCCGGCTGGCGGAGGAACTCAAGCATCCGCAGACGATGGCAATTGGAATTTTTTTCAATGTCTGGGTCCATTGTCAGCGCGGCGAGCGCGGGCTTGCATTGCGGGCCTCGAACGGCTTGGCGCTCTTGCGAGGGAACATGCATTCGCACCGTGGATCGAGACCACGGATACGCTGCTTCGTATCATGCAGCTTGAGAGAACGGGCGCTGGGTCCGTCGACCAATTGTGGAAGCGACTGATGGCTTCGAAGTACGTAATGAGCTGGCGCAGAGTGGGCTGTCTCTGCGTACTTGCCGAACTATGCTCGGAGTGGGGACATGCTGACGAGGGCTTGCGGGCTCTGAGGTCGATACCGGAAGAGCATCGCGGGACTTTCATGGCGCCGGAGATTCTCCGACTCGAAGGCGAGCTGATGCTGAAGCACGCAGAGCCCGCCATCGGCGACGCAAAAGGCCGGTTCCGAAGTGCGATCGAGCTGGGGCGTGAGCGGGGAGAGAAATCGCTGGAACTGCGAGCGGCGACGAGCCTCGCGCGGCTCCTCGATGGGGAGGGCCGGCGGGAGGAAGCGCACGCCACGCTCGCCGGTGTTTATGATTGGTTTACCGAGGGCTTCGATACCGCCGACCTCAAGTTCGCGAAGACGGTCCTCGATTCGTTGGGCGCCGCTGGAGCTTGATTTAAGAGTGCCTAACAAACCGCAGTCGGCCACGGAAGCACACGGAAGTACACGGAAAAATCAGACAAACTTTCTACTCCAGGGCGCCACCTTCCCGGTGACGCGATGTCAATACGTACCTCGTTATTCGTCCGCGTGATCCCGTGAGTTTTGTGTGGCTGAATTGCCGTTTCTAGGATAATTGGACGCCGCCGGAGAAATTGTGTCGCCAACATCTGCAAGAGTGGGGCATTTCGATGCCGCGGGCGCTGCGCGTCTCGACCGCGCCTATGCGACGCCCCAGATCATCGAACAAAGGAAACGCCTACGCGCCGTGGTCGCCGCGCGCCCCGGCGAGGTAGGGCTCGATGTAGGGTGTGGCCCGGGCTATCTCGCGTGCGAACTGGTACGAGAGGTCATGCCACAGGGGCGCATCGCCGCTATCGATCACAGCGATGACATGCTGGAGCTGACACGGGCACGCGTCGATCGCGAGATGCTCGGGTCTCGCGTGGAGGTCCGCAAGGGGGATGCCGCGGCACTGGATTTTCCGGATGGGACGTTCGATTTCGTGGTCGGCGCGCAGATTTACTGCTTCATCAGCGACATCCTGCACGCGATCAGGGAAGCAGCGCGCGTGTTGCGCAAGGGCGGCCGCCTGGTGATCCTCGACACGGACTGGGACCTGTGCGTGTGGAAATCGAAAGATCGTCTGCTTACGCGTCGCATGCTCGACCAGCGATGCTCGGACTATGCGCACCCTCATCTGCCGCGTGAATTGCCGGGGCTCTTCCACGCCGCGGGCCTCACGCTCTCCAGTGCGGACGCCTACGCGATCATCGAAACTCGCTACGATCCCGACTTCTATGGGACGGATCTCATCGGGAACGTGCGCAAGGCCGCGATCCGGCAGGGGGTTACCCTCGAGGAAGCTGCGGCGTGGGAAAATGACCTGCGTTCGCGTACGGGTGAGGGCGAATATTTTTTCTGCGTAAACCGGTTCATCTTTTCCGCGACGAAATGAGAGGGAGGATTCCATGCCAAAGCTGAAGAAGGTGGGGGTTCCGTTCGAATACGAAGAAGTGCTGGACGCGAAGACGCAGGGATTGGTCAGGGCCGCGGCTTCAGTCGCGGTCGGCTGTCCCACCTGACTGCGCAACGCCTTCGCGGTCGCGAAGGGCGCTGGCGCAACACCTGCCGAACTGAAGGAAGCGATGGCCTGGGCGATGATCGTATCCGCAGGCCGGGCGAGGAATTTCGCCCTCAGCTTCAAGGATGAGCTCGGGTTCGAGTAGGGGAATCGACACCATGATGGATGCCAAGCGCGGCTACCCGGACCTTCACGAACACCTTGAGGCATTGAAGAACGCAGGCCTGCTGCTCACGATCGATCGGCCGATCGACAAGGACTCCGTGCTCCATCCGCTGGTGCGGTGGCAATTCGTCGGCGGCATCGAGGAGCACGAGCGCAGAGCCTTCCTGTTTACCAACGTCATCGACGGCCAGGGACGGAAGTACGGGTTTCCGGTGGTGGTAGGCGCGCTCGCGGCGAATCGCGCGGTATACAGCATCGGCATGCGCGCGCCAGAGCACGAGATACAGGCACGCTGGGACAATGCCATCGCTCATCCGATTCCGCCGCGCCTGGTCGAACAAGCACCGTGCCAGGATGTCGTGATCGAGGGCGATGCGCTGAAGGGCGAAGGCAAGGGTCTCGATGCGCTTCCCATTCCCATCTCGACCCCGGGCTTCGACAGCGCGCCGACATTGACCGCAACCAACGTCATCACCAAGGACCCGGAGAGCGGCATCCACAACCACGGGACGTACCGCGCGGGCCTCAAGGCGTCCGACCGGTTGGTTGTGCGCATGGCGACGCGCGTCGGCGGCGCGGGCGGGTATCGCCACTATCTCAAGCACCAGCAGCGCGGCGACAAGTCGATGCCGTGTGCGATTGCGCTGGGTTGCCCGCCCTACGTCGCGTTCGTCGCGCCGCAGAAGCTGCCGATCGACGTGGACGAGATGGGCGTGGCGGGTGGCCTTGCGGGCGTGCCCATCAATCTCGTGCGCGGAAAGACGGTCGATCTCTTGGTGCCGGCCGAGGCCGAGATCGTGATCGAAGGCCTGATCGATACCGAGAATCTCGAACCCGAGGGACCCTTCGGCGAGTCGCACGGGCACATCGCGCTCGAGGAATTCAACATGCCGATGCGGGTCACCGCGATCACACATCGCAAGGGCGCCATCGTCGCCTCCTACTTGAGCCAGGTAACGCCGAGCGAGTCGAGCGCGATGAAGCGCGTGGCATATGAGCCCATGTTCCTCGCGCACCTCAAGCACACGCTCGGCATCCGCGGCGTGAAGCGCGTGACCTTGCACGAGCGCCTGACGGCGCTTCGGCGGGTGGTGATCGTCACAGTGGAAAAGAGTATGCCGCGCACCGAAATCTGGCGCGCGCTCTATGGCGTGTCGTCCTTCCGCGCCGACTGCGGCAAGATCTGCATAGCGGTGAACGAGGACATCGATCCCGACAATTCGGACACCCTCTTCTGGGCGCTCGGGTTCCGCATGGACCCCTCGACTGACCTGCAGGTGCTGCCTTATCGCAGTCCGGGCCATGGCCCGGAACGCGAGCACGAGGCGGAGCGCGAGGATGCGACGCTGCTCATGGATGCGACGATGAAGGAGGAACTGCCCCCGCTCGCACTCCCGAAGCGCGAATACATGGAGCGCGCCCGCAAAGTCTGGGAGGAGGAGCTTGGGCTTCAGAAACTGCGCCCGCAGTCGCCGTGGTTCAGTTCCGCCGACGGCGACTGGCTGCCACAGTGGGAAGAAGCCGCCAAGCGTGCCACTGAAGGGCGCTATCTCGAAAACGGCCGCATCAGCGAGAAACTCAAGCGCACCGGCCTCAAGCCCGAAACGCGCTTCCGGCCGGATAAGGGCTGACAGGACGGTCGGTGCGGCTTGAGCCTGCAGGCCAGCACGGGGTGGCGTGGTCGTCATGACCCCGGAACAATACGACGCCTGGTATCGGACGCCCCGGGGACGGTGGATCGGCGAAAACGAGCATCGCCTGCTCGAAGCGTTGCTTGCGCCCGCGCCGGGCGAGAGCCTGCTCGATGTCGGCTGCGGCACCGGGTATTTCACCCGGAAGTTTGCGCGGCGCGAGCTGCCGGTAACAGGGGTGGACCTGGACCCGGCGATGCTCGACTTTGCACGCAGGCACGCTGCGGCCGGCGA